>JBGUQP010000178.1:0-3901 GCA_045131145.1 Lachnospiraceae bacterium
AACATACGCAGCTCCCCTCAAGGTTAAGGTAAGGCTTTACAACAAGCAGGACGACAAGATCATCGAACATGAGATATTCATGGGTGACCTTCCGCTTATGACCCAGACGGGAACCTTCGTTATCAACGGTGCTGAGCGTGTTATCGTCAGCCAGCTGGTACGTTCTCCCGGTATATATTATGCGATCAGCCATGACAAGTTTGGTAAGAGGCTGTTCTCATCGACTGTAATTCCCAACAGGGGTGCATGGTTGGAATACGAGACTGATTCCAATGATGTTTTCTTTGTGCGCGTTGACAGGACCAGAAAGGTTCCGGTTACCGTGCTTATACGTTCACTCGGAATAGGTACCAATGAGGAAATACTTGAACTTTTTGGTGATGAGCCCAAAATTCAGGCTTCTTTCGGGAAGGATGTTGCTACCAATTATCAGGAGGGCCTTCTTGAGCTCTACAGGAAGATACGTCCCGGCGAGCCCTTAACCGTTGAGAGCGCCGAGAGTCTTATCAATGCTATGTTCTTTGATGCAAGAAGGTATGATCTTGCCAAGGTGGGCCGTTATAAATTTAATAAGAAGCTTCAGTTAAGGAACCGTATCCGTAATCATATCCTTGCAGAGGATGTTGTGGATGTAAACACAGGTGAGATACTGGCTGAAGCAGGAACCAAGGTTACAATTGAAATTGCCGATAAGATACAGAATGCGGCAGTTCCTTATGTATATATCCAGACTGAGGAGAGGAACGTTAAGGTTCTCTCGAACATGATGGTTGATATCACCAACTTCGTTGACTGCAATCCTAAGGAACTGGGTATCACGGAACTGGTTTACTATCCGGTTCTTAAGCAGATACTTGAGGAGTATGCAGAGGATGCGGAGGCACTTGGCGAAGCCATCCAGAGGAGTGTACATGAGCTTATTCCCAAGCATATAACCAAGGAAGACATAATCGCTTCCATTAATTATTGTATACATCTTGAGTATGGTATCGGAAAGGATGACGATATCGACCACCTGGGCAACCGTAGGATCAGGGCGGTAGGTGAGCTTCTTCAGAATCAGTATCGTATCGGTCTTTCAAGGCTCGAGCGTGTAGTCCGTGAGAGAATGACTACTCAGGATCTTGAGGGTATATCACCCCAGCAGCTTATCAACATCAAGCCGGTAACGGCAGCTGTTAAGGAGTTCTTCGGTTCATCACAGCTGTCCCAGTTCATGGATCAGAACAACCCTCTTGGCGAGCTTACCCACAAGAGGCGTCTGTCAGCCCTTGGTCCCGGCGGTCTGTCAAGAGACCGTGCAGGATTTGAGGTCCGTGACGTTCACTACTCACATTACGGCAGGATGTGTCCCATTGAGACACCTGAAGGACCTAACATCGGTCTTATCAACTCACTTGCATGTTATGCACGTATAAATGAGTACGGATTTGTTGAAGCACCCTACAGAAAGATCGATCATTCCGACCCCGAGAATCCGGTGGTTACGGATGAAGTAGTATATATGACGGCCGACGAGGAGGATAACTACCATGTGGCTCAGGCTAACGAGCCCCTCGATGATGAAGGTCATTTCGTGAGGAACTCGGTATCCGGCCGTTACAAGGATGAAACACAGGAATACGACAAATCCATGTTTGAATATATGGATGTGTCTCCCAAGATGGTGTTCTCGGTAGCTACGGCACTTATTCCCTTCCTAGAGAATGATGATGCAAACCGTGCTCTTATGGGTTCGAACATGCAGCGTCAGGCGGTTCCCCTTCTTATGACTGAGGAGCCTGTTGTAGGAACGGGTATGGAACCCAAGGCAGCAGTCGACTCAGGTGTATGTGTGATCGCCAAAAAGTCAGGTACGGTTGAACGCGCAGTTTCAGATGAGATACAGGTTGCCAATGATGACGGAACCAGGGAGGTATATCACCTTACCAAGTTCATGAGGTCTAACCAGAGTAACTGCTACAATCAGAAACCCATCGTATCAAAGGGCGAGCATATTGAAGAGGGACAGGTTATAGCTGACGGTCCTTCAACCCATAACGGCGAGATGGCCCTTGGTAAGAACCCTCTTATCGCTTTTATGACATGGGAAGGTTACAATTACGAGGATGCCGTTCTTCTGTCAGAGAGGCTTGTTCAGGAGGATGTTTATACATCGGTTCATATAGAGGAGCATGAGGCGGAAGCCAGGGATACCAAGTTAGGACCCGAAGAGATCACAAGAGATGTTCCCGGCGTCGGCGAGGATGCCCTTAAGGACCTTGATGAGCGCGGTATCATCCGTATAGGTGCCGAGGTTCGTGCGGGTGATATCCTTGTAGGTAAGGTAACACCAAAGGGTGAGACCGAGCTTACCGCAGAGGAGAGGCTCCTTCGTGCCATCTTCGGTGAGAAGGCAAGAGAAGTAAGGGATACATCACTTAAGGTTCCTCACGGAGAATACGGTATCGTTGTGGATGCCAAGATATTTACAAGAGAGAACGGGGATGAGCTTCCTCCGGGAGTTAATGAGTCCGTTCGTATATATATTGCACAGAAGAGGAAGATCTCAGTCGGTGATAAGATGGCAGGTCGTCACGGTAACAAGGGTGTTGTTTCCCGTGTGCTTCCCGTTGAGGATATGCCTTATCTCCCCAACGGCCGTCCGGTTGACATCGTGCTTAACCCTCTGGGCGTTCCCTCACGTATGAATATAGGTCAGGTCCTTGAGATCCACCTTTCGCTCGCAGCCAAGGCTCTGGGCTTCAACGTTGCAACACCTGTCTTTGACGGTGCCAACGAGGATGATATCCAGGATACACTTGATCTTGCCAATGACTACGTTAACCTTGAATGGGATGAATTCGAGAAGAAACATAAGGATGAACTTCTCCCCGAGGTACTTGAATACCTGTCGGAGAACAGAGACCACAGGGCATTATGGAAGGGTGTTCCCATAAGCCGTGACGGTAAGGTAAGGCTTCGTGACGGACGTACCGGTGAATACTTTGACAACCCGGTTACCATAGGCCACATGCATTACCTTAAGCTCCACCATCTGGTTGACGATAAGATCCATGCCCGTTCAACAGGCCCTTACTCACTGGTAACCCAGCAGCCACTCGGCGGAAAGGCCCAGTTCGGCGGTCAGCGTTTCGGTGAGATGGAAGTTTGGGCCCTTGAGGCATACGGTGCATCTTATACCCTTCAGGAGATCCTTACGGTTAAGTCCGATGATGTTGTCGGCCGTGTTAAGACATATGAGGCTATCATCAAGGGTGAGAACATTCCCGAAGCGGGCATTCCCGAATCATTCAAGGTTCTTCTTCGCGAGCTTCAGTCACTGGGTCTTGATATGAGGGTACTTCGTGATGACAATACCGAGGTTGAGATCGTAGAATCAACCGATTACGCTGATACAGACCTTCGCTCGGTAATAGAAGGCGATTCCAGAAATTACAGGAATGAAGAATCATTCACAGGCAACGGGTATACAACTCAGGAGTTTGATGAGAATGAAGAATTAGTGGACGTTGTTGAAGAGGAGTATGACGAAGATAACTTTGACGAATAATATCATAAGGGGAACCGCTTAGCGGTGGATTCCTTATGATGCCTTAGCGGCGAGCGTATTCAAAAGAAATACGTAGTATTTCTTACATAATAATGTGGAGGAAAAAACATGCCGGATATGAATAAAGAAGGATACCAGCCCATAACCTTTGATGCTATAAAGATCGGACTGGCATCGCCTGAAAGAATAAGAGAGTGGTCAAGAGGTGAGGTTAAGAAGCCTGAGACCATCAACTACAGAACACTTAAACCCGAGAAGGATGGTCTGTTCTGTGAGAAGATATTTGGACCCAGCAAGGACTGGGAGTGTCATTGCGGCAAATATAAAAAGATCCGCTATAAGGGTGTC
>JBGUQP010000179.1:0-2848 GCA_045131145.1 Lachnospiraceae bacterium
TGGCCGATGATAAACCTGCCGCAGAGGATAAGGTTTCATATGGGCAGGACATGAATGTCGCCAAGAAAGCTGCTGGATCCGGCCTTCCGGAAAAGATTGCCGGGTTGTTTTTTAAGATAAGAGATAACCTTGTAAGGATATATGATAAGATAATAGATGTTCTTAAAGGTTTGGCATATAAGGTCAGGGAAGCTGATTACTACATCGATGCTTTATCAAATGATGCTTTAAACAGGCAGGCCGTTTCGCTTATCATTAAAAGGGTCAGGTCGCTGTTAAGGAGCATACGTCCCAGAAAACTGAAGGGATATGTTGATTACGGAGCAGATGATCCGGCTGATACCGGAAGGGTACTTGCTGCAGCTGCTATAGCTTACCCGCTCTATAGCCCGGGACTTAAACTTCGTCCTGATTTTGAAAACAGTGTTCTTGCGTTCGATGTTTCAATAAAGGGCAGGATATATATTTATGTCCTTGTGAAAACTTTTATAGCCCTGTATTTCAACAAAAAGGTAAAGAGATTTATAAAGATAATGAAGAAGGAGAACAGTAATGGCAGGTAATTTCAAGGAAGTTGTTGATTCGATGCTTAACGGGATGGATGGTTTCCTCTCAAGCAAGACGGTTGTCGGGGAACCTACTGTGATCGGTGATACGATCATAGTTCCCTTTGTTGATGTTTCCTTTGGCGTGGGTGCCGGGGATTTCAGGGGTGAGAAGAAGGCAAACGGTGCAGGCGGACTTACCGGTAAGATGTCGCCTTCAGCGGTCCTTGTCATCCAGAACGGAACAACAAGACTTGTAAATATAAAGAATCAGGACAGCATGACCAAGATACTTGATATGGTACCTGATCTTGTCAATAAGTTCACAAGCAAGGGGAATGATAGCGAACTGACCGATGAAGAGATCAGGGATGCGGCCTTTGAAGGGAAGTAAAATTGGTTTCCATAAAATAATTACATAAATTTTGAAAAACCCCTTGAAAAAAATAACAAGGTTATTTATAATACAGTATATAGTGCTTCGAAGGGGAAGATGCACTATGTGTAGTTAAAGGGATTATAAATAATAAGGGGACAAAAATGGATATTGCACAGAATATTTCTGTAGAAGACATGGCGTCTATCAAGCTGTGGCTTTTGCAAGAGAGCCAACGTCTGGAATATGCAAGAAGGTCGTTTGAAAAAGAGAAGCAGGAATTCGAAGATAAGAAGCAGAAGTTTGAAGCCGAAAGAAATATCATAATGGCTACGGTTTCCGAACAGGCAAGAAGAACCGAGCTTGAATCGAAAACCCTTGCAACAGAGAAGATCCTTTTTCAACAGAAGCTTGAGATCCTTGAAGCCGGATTCAGGACACTGTGTAAGGAGAGGGAGGATTTCGAAACCGAGAAGGAGAAGTACAGAAGCAGGTATGCCGCAACCGGAACTTCCGGTAACGGGTCGGTACATGTGTCGGCATACAATACAGGAGTATTTTTCAATGGTGTGGATAATGTTCTCGCACTTAAGAAAAGATACAGGGATCTGCTTAAGATATTTCATCCGGATAATATGGATGGAGACAACGAAACCGTACAGGTAATAAACGAAGAGTATGCAATTTTGAAGGAGCAGTTTTAATAAAAGAAGAGACAGGAATGATTTCTGTCTCTTCTTTTTGAATTATGCAAAAAAAAGACAGGGAAAATCCCTGCCTTCTTAACGATTCAATTAAGCACGCTCAACCTTACCTGACTTAAGGCAGTTGGTACATACATGAAGTCTTGTGGGGGTTCCGTTAACCTTACACTTAACCCTCTTAACATTTGCATTGAAAAATCTGTTTGATCTTCTATGTGAATGACTTACATTGTTGCCAAAATGAACGCCTTTTCCACAAATATCACATTTTGCCATCGGTTCGCACCTCCTTATACAGTCATTATCATACTCGCAGTTATACCCGCAACAAAATGTATTCTATCAGATGTTTTTTATAATTGCAAGCATAAATCTGTAAAAGAATAAAAAAACAGCATTTTCTTTTTTTGTGAAACAGTGTATACTAAATGGGTGTATGTGTACATTCGATAAAGGAGGGGTTTTATGAAGGGCTATATTAAAACCAAGGTTGGCAGTGTCAGCATAGATACTGAAGTTATTGCCCAATATGCCGGATCCGTTGCTGTTGAGTGCTTCGGTATAGTTGGCATGGCCGCGGTCAACATGACTGACGGAATCGTGAAGCTTCTTAAGAAGGAGAAGATCACGAGGGGTATAAACGTTACGCTTAAGGATAATCAGCTCACACTGGATTTTCATGTTATCGTTGCATACGGTGTAAGCATAAAGACGGTTTGTGATAACCTTATCAGTAACGTCAAGTATAAGGTTGAGGAATTTACGGGACTTAATATTGAGAAGATAAACATCTTTGTTGAAGGTGTCAGGGTTATAGATTGACAGGAGGAGCATTAAAGTGAGTTCAAACAGAATTGACGCAAAAACACTTTCAAAGATGTTTTTGACAGGTGCCAAGGCTCTGGAAGCCAAGAAAGGATGGATAAACGAGCTTAACGTGTTCCCTGTACCGGATGGGGATACGGGTACAAATATGACAATGACGATCATGTCAGCGGCCAGGGAAGTTGCTTCTATGGGACTTGTTGAGATGGAACCCTTGTGTAAGGCTATATCTTCAGGGTCTCTCCGTGGGGCAAGGGGTAATTCCGGGGTTATTCTTTCACAACTTTTGCGGGGATTTACAAAGGGTATTAAGGATAAAGAGGAAGTGGACATTCCTGTTCTTGCAAGTGCCTGCAATAAGGCTGTTGAGACTGCATATAAGGCGGTAATGAAGCCCA
>JBGUQP010000180.1:0-17746 GCA_045131145.1 Lachnospiraceae bacterium
CCTTTGCCACATTATACAGCCTTCCTGTAAGATCGCTGGGATCGGCTCCTCCGAAGATGATGATCATGTTCTCAACCTTCTCGGAAAACTCCGAGGGTTCTTCCTCCAGAAACTCGTCTCTTATGCAGAAATACTTCGATCCGTAATACTCATTATGGAGTTTCTCACCCTTCTCATAAAGGGCATTGATCACGGCATCGGCATACTTGGCCCCGGGGCCTACATCCTCGAAATTGACTACCCTTCCCGCATACTTATTCACCATCGTCATATAAGCAACAGAAGTGTCTAATATATCGTTCACCAGGATATCCGGTCTCTCCCTGTCAAGTATCCTTTCAAAATCATCCTCATCGTCAACAACTATAAGCGGAAAATTGGATTCGTTTATCTTATCTATTCCTATGTCACTGTCCTTATCTGTAACAAAGACAATGTCATGTCCCGTAAGCTTATAAGCCAGTGTAAGACACCTGTATATATGTCCCATACCAAGCTTCATCTTACCCACGGTCCTAAACATTATCTTCCTGCGCCTTAATATATTCTCGCACAGAACCCAGTCGGAATAAGTATCAATGTCTACGGCCTCATCCTCAGGTATCTCGAAGATATTGACCTTCTTGCCTATACGGCCCGTTTCCGTTACACATTCACGCCTTGTTATAAGAAAACCTCCCGTTTCCACATAATTGGCAGGCAGTTCCTGCGAATTAAGGCGCTTGTCATAATTCTTAACGATCTGTCCATCCTTTATTGACCATGACAGGTGAGGCTTGTTCATGGCACTTATTACCGTGTCCCATTCGGAACCTTCAAAGAATTCGATGGCATTCTTTATCGTTTCGGCCTTTAGTGTCGGAGATGTACACTGCATGGTGATCACCGTGTCATACTTACACCTCTTCTTTTCCTCCATACAGGTGAGAGCATGATAGATAACAGGGTCCAACGTAACCGAATCCGTAGCAAGCTCCGCAGGTCTGGCGATAACTTCAACCCCACGCTTTTTCACTATCCCTAAAAGTTCCTCGTCGTCTGTGGATACGGCAACATCCACATCCATGAATTTCTTAAGGGACTTTGCGTTCTCTATTGAGTAAACGATAAGGGGCTTGCCGCACATGATACGTACGTTTTTCCTTGGTATACGCTTCGAACCGCCCCTTGCCGGTATTATGATCAATGACTTCATATTTTCCTCACTTTTTTTATGGTTAGTATATAAAATCCTTAAATTTTAGTCAAATTCAGCCTTTTCTTAAGATAATCAACGAGCAGGGCGACATCTTTCCTGTTTATAAGGGCAAAAATGGTCAGAGTCACTGCCGCAACAGCGTATCTCTTAATGATCATACCGGTTCCGTCCCTGTAGAAGAGGCACATTGCTATGCCTGCTGCCATGCTAACCCCCATGGCAATGAACATATATGCGTTGGCATACACTCTTTCCTTAATGACGTAGGTAACAGCAATATAGTGAAAGAGCATGAGAAGAAGATAGCTTACAAGCGTTGTATAAGCAGCCGCAACGTAACCGTATCTGGGGATCATAACGGCATTCAGTATGGTATTGGCTATCGCAGCCATGACAGATGCAGCGGCAATTATCGGGGTTCTTTTGAAGAAGAGCTCAATATTCACATAATTGGTGTAGAAATACTGGGCCAGTGTTCCCAGAGCCACAGGTGGGATGACCCATTTTGCGATCCAGTAATCCCTTGCCCGCGGTGCAAGTATCATAAGTGCTTCCGGTGCCACCGTAATAAATCCAAGGGATAAAAAGCAGCCGAGGAGGACCAGCTTTTTCTGAAGGTTTTTTATTCTTTCGCGATTTCCGGATGCCAGCTGGTCATTAAGCCACGGAAGCCAGGCCTGACCTATGGCATTTGTAAATATGGCAAGCAGGGTTGATATGGAATAGCCGTATATATAAAGGCCCGCATCAGCATCCGAGCATATATTCTTGATCATTATCCTGTCAATCTGGGCAAGGACCACAAGAGCAAGGGCGTGAGGGATCATGGGAAGGCCTATCCTTAAGGCATACTTCCAATACTCCCGTTTAAAAAACACTTTGCCCTTTTTCAGTATATTTATATAAAAGACTATTCCCATAAGAAAGGTGGGAAGGATGGTTCCCAGTATCTTGCCTATGTATCTTTTATCATTAAAGAGATACATAAGGGTAATGGATAGTACCACGGTTCCTATACAGGTTATGACGGATATGGCTATGTTTTCCCTGTATTTATACTCAAACCTGCATTTCTCCTGCATATACTGCACAGAAGGATAGATTACAAGATAAGCAAAAAGTGCCATGACAAGGGGAACCTCATACTTTATGATACCCGATATCTGTTCCCTGAATATGGTAACTAAGATAAGTACACAAAAAGCGAAGGAGCTTGAGAGTCCCTGCATGGCGGACATATATTCATCAAACTTCTCCTTAAAATCTATCTTGGCCCTGCCTACGGAATAAACAATACACAGGCAGGTTATTATATTGAACACTTCAACATACGAATTAAAGGTATTGGCACGGCCATAATCACCGGTTGTAAGCATCGCGGTGTAGATAGGGCTTGTTATTATGGCAACTGCCCTTATGGCTATGCTTGATACGGTATACCAGATACCGCTCTTTAATACCAGATTTTTCTCGGACATTTATTTAATTCTTTACCTTTATTTCACTGGAATGATATACTAGTTGTGATTATATCATAAACCGTTAAATGGCGAAAGATAAACGATATGAACGAAAAACTGTTGACAGTCAAAAATGAAATAAACAAGGTCCTTCGCGGCAAGGACGATATCATCGACATGGTCTTATGTACCATGCTGGCAGGAGGACATATACTTCTTGAAGACATCCCCGGTGTCGGCAAGACAACACTGGCCGTTGCCCTCTCAAGGTCACTTGGGATCGGATATAAGAGAATGCAGTTTACACCCGATGTGCTTCCTTCCGATATCCTTGGCTTTTCCATGTATGACAGGGAGAAGAATGACTTCACCTTTAAACCCGGAGCCGTATTCACCAACCTTTTCCTTGCAGATGAGATAAACAGGACTTCACCCAAGACACAGGCCGCCCTGCTGGAAGTTATGGAGGAGAGACGTGTCACCGTCGAATCAACAACCTACAAGCTTAAGGCACCCTTTTTTGTTATAGCGACCCAGAACCCCATCGGAGCTTCAGGAACCCAGAAGCTTCCCGATTCCCAGCTTGACCGTTTCTTCGTACGTCTTACCCTGGGATACCCTGACCACTCCTCTGCAACCGAGATCCTTAAAGGTAATTCCTTTGAAGCCATTGACACGGTTAACAGGGTCATGGATGCAGGGTCTATCATATCGCTTCAGGAGCAGGCTGCAAATGTCCATGCATCCGATGAGATATGCGATTATGTTGTCTCGCTGAGCGAGGCTACAAGAAAAACGGATATGCTCATACAGGGTGTTTCTCCCCGCGGCTCCATTGCCATACTAAAGCTTGCAAGGGCTTATGCCTGCTACGACGGGCGTGACTTTGTCATTCCCGAAGATATTCATAAGGTCATCTGCCCGGTCTGCAACCACCGTATAATACTTTCCACCAAAGCCAAGGCGGCAGGCAGGAGCGCCGATGACATTATCACAGATATACTTGATTTCGTTCCCGTACCCTTATTGTAAGGGAAGGGGACATTGCCCTATCAGGAGGGATCATTTTCTTGACTAAACCGCAGGATAAGATAATAAAACGCCGCCGGCTGCTTGGCTGGTTTCTTCAGAAGACCAACTCACCGGTCTCGGCATGGGTTTCATACATAAGCGTGTTTGTTTTTTCTTTGTTTTTTTCCTTTTTTTATCTGCAGTCATTTTTTTATCTTATTTCAGTACTCCTTTTAAGCCTTCCTGTCCTGTCGTACAACATCACCAAATATGCGGCAGGGAAGCTTATCCCGTCACTTGACCTGACAGCAGAGCATCTTTTGCTCAGCATAAATAACCCCACTTTGGTACCAATCTCATGTGCTGACATCACTGTTGACCTTTGTGCGCTGTTTTATGGCGGCTATGAGAGTGAGACTCACTCTCTTTCTCTCAGATCCAAGGGTGTAAGCACTCTTGATTTTCCTCTGCAGATAAAAAAATACGGAATATACGAAGCACATGCATATGATCTTGTTTTATATGATCCTCTCCATCTTTTTACATTCGGTAAAGATATAAAGCTTACTCAGTCTGTTACCATAATGCCTGAAACTCTTCCTCTTGAAAAAAGACAGGAAATCGTTTATGAAGAAGGCTTCGATGAGTTCACGGATACAGGCCGTAAAGGAAACGCCTCAAGCAACGTGACCGATATTCGTGAGTACAGACCGGGTGACCGGTTATCGCGGATCCATTGGAAGCTCACCGAGAAGCTTGATACCCTTATAGTAAAAGAGAACGAAGCCACATCATCCAATGATTTTGTTGTTCTCTTAGAGCTATACCAGCCGACGAGGGAAGAGTGCGAAAATGATCCTTCCCTATGCAGCACACTGAATAATGCCATAGAAGAAGCTATGGCAGTATCGATCGAGCTCATAAGGGCCGGAGAGCCTTTTGTTTTTATGTTTTACAACGAAAAAGCAGCTGACTTTGTGCAGATAAGGATAAACTCGGAGGACGATCTTAACGAAGCAATGACACAGGCTTTCTACGCGGGAAGCTATGACACAAAGGATCTGGCATTGTCTGTATATAAAAAATCCGGACAGGATAAAGGAACCCTCATACATGTTAACTGACGAACTCTATTACGGCTTTTCTAAAAGTGAAAATTCACGGCATGAAAAGAACGATGATTTGCTCCACTGTATTATTGTCGGCATGCTTATTTTCTGTGCCTCGGCCGGCTGTGTGCTCGGCATCCTGAGCCAGTTTGAGCTTGCAGCCAACTATCCTCTTATAATCATCTTTCTCCTGGTCAGTGCCCTCTTTCTGGCGGTAATACATATATCCAGGTTCTTCTATAATGTCGGCTATTTTCTGTTCATGTTCCTCTTTGCCTACGGGCTGTTTGCCATGAGGACCTATGCCAATTCCGGTTATCAGGCTCTCTTAAATATAATAAACGAAGCCTATTCAGACCACTATCTCCTTTCGTCCGTCCGTGAATACACGGAGATAATACAGGACAGATACCTGACCTTAACCACCGTCAGCATCTTTCTCGGCATCTTTCTTGTTCTTTTGCTGAATGTTGACGTCTTCAACAATATGTACTATGCCACTGCCTTCTTCTTAACCTTCCTGCCTTTGCAGATCGGCATTTTCATAGGCAGATATCCTTCATATCTGTCCCTTGCCTTCTTATTTTTCTCATACTTTGGCATATTTCTTTTAAGGCATTCATGCCATTTCTATTTTGTACAGCCGGGAAGAAGGAAAAAGCCACGGGAGTATTCGTTTGATTATTATGACAAAAAAGGACGGCTTATTATCTTCCATAAGTCCAATGCCTTATCCATGCTGTCGATCTGTCTCTTTGCCCTGCTTTCTTCCCTTATCTTTTCCGCTTTCACCTCTTCCGTGATATCGACATCGGAGAATGAAGCCGTTCTTCGTAAGAGTACGCTCAAAGCCGGGCTTGACGAAAATATCAAGATACTTACACAGACAGGTATCATGGGGTTTTTTAACAGATACGAAGCCAAGGGCGGTATAAGCGGCGGTAAGCTCGGCGGTGTAAGAAGCGTATCTCCCGATTACGAAACAGACCTTGAAGTCACTTTCGTACCTTATTCCTTTGAAACTCTCTATCTTAAGGGCTACACATCCTGGTTATATACCGGGAATTCCTGGGATGCACCGTCCGAAGGCCGTTCCTACATGATAAACATGCCTTCATCAGGCGGTCCCTCATCCAGGTCTGATATCGCAGCTGACAGGTATTTGTGTGAAAGTCACGCTCTTTCCCTTATGGCTGAAAAGGGATTGACGGATAATGCCCTAGCTAGAATGAAAGTTAAAAATATTGATGCAGACACGGGATATATTTATGTACCTTACTTCGTTTCTTCTGTACCTGATGCTGTTATAGTTGAACCTGAATCAGTGATATCCGGTTATTCCGCTGTTGATAAAGAGCGGACATATGAATTCATACCCTACTCATCGGACAGACGGGCTGCCGTGCTTAATAACAGGGAGAAACTGGTTAAGCTTTATAACGAGGAGGAAAAGGCCGGTCTTTCCGACTATGGCAATGAAGTATATTCAAACTATCTGCAGATACCCCCTCAGATACTTGATGAACTGATGTCTTACCATGATAAAATAGGTACAGCCGATACGATCGGGGAACAGGTAAATCTTATATATCAATACTTCCTTGATAATTACACCTATGATATGGCTCCCGGAGCCACCCCCTATAACAAGGACTTTGTCACCTACTTCCTAAACGATCAGAAGCGGGGGTATTGCGCTCATTTCGCTTCGGCGGGAGCACTGCTCCTGCGTTCCTACGGTATACCTGCAAGATATGTTGAAGGATATGTTGTCACCACTTCAGGCATCACCGAATCCGGCTCGGCCGCGGATGAAGATATATCATACTACTACAAGGGAACAAATCCCCTTGGAACCGGAACAGTCGTTACAACCGAAGTATCGGATGGTGATGCTCATGCCTGGGTTGAAGTTTTTATCGATGGTTTCGGCTGGATCCCCGTCGACCTGACTGTCCCCGACACGGGCCGGACAGGCACTTCATATGCTGATTTCCTTACGTCACTGTCAAGACTTTTGGATCCTGCTTATATACCGGAAGGCAGTGAATCCGACGATGACAGCAATGCGATACAGAATTTTGATCCCTCATCCTTCTTTAATCTTAACGGTTTTTCAGCTTTCAATATATTCACGGGACTTATCCTGCTGCTTATGCTGCTGCCGTTACTCAGATGGCTGATAAAAGTTGGCATGGACCTTATGAGGAGAAAAAGATCCTATAAGGCAGGTGAATATGCTCCTTACGTTTCCTACTACTACAAAAGAGCCTGCAAAAGACTGGCCAAAAGATATTCCGTTAAAGTCTCATCCCTGACGGAAGATAACTTTATTCTTATATCACGCCTTATCGCATCCGGTTCAAAAGGAGGAAGTAAACTTACAGACCTTATGGAAGAAAAAGACACAGACCTTAACAGTCTGCTTCTTCTTACGCAGACCTGCTTCTATGGAGATAAAAAAATCAGCAGGCCGGAAGCTGACCTGCTGATAAAGTTCTATCGTTCAATCCCTGCTGCTTCTCCTGCCCATTATGCGCAGAAGCCTTAAGAAAAGATTGATTATATCAAGATATATATCGAGCGCGCAGTCCACAGCATTATCAAGCGTGGGTGTATACTGCTGGGCCCTGTAAAAATCATACCCTATATACAGTGAAAATATAAGGGCACCGAACCAGGCAAAGGCGTTAAACACTCCGTTTATGAACAAACCTATCACAGACCCTATGACCACCGCTATAAGACCGTAGAAAAGGTATCTTCCCATAGATTCAAATACATCCGGCAGCAGCATGCTTGAGGCGATCATGATTCCCGATATACAGAAGGTATAGAGAAAAGCCTGACTTACTATATCACTCTCAAGTCCGCCATATACCTGCACAGCCATTGAAACCACAAGACCGCAGGGTACAACAACCATGTTATAACCGACAAAGCTTACTATGGGATTGGATGACTTTGCCGAAATGACTGTTCCGGCTATCACCAACACAATATATCCGATAAAAAAGATTAAAGGATTCACGTATTCATATACATTCGGCACAGCCTTGCATAAGATGTAATTGACTACAAGGCCGTATACCACGATCCCGCCCATTATAAGGTTGTATTTCTGTCTGTCGATAACATCATTTAGATTATAATCGGCATACAGTCTCTCATATTTACGATTGTCCAAAAAGCTCCCTGTTCCTTCTCTGGCCATCTTCATACCTCCGTATATTATGTATTGTCTCCTCCGTCTTCATCGACTGCCTTTCCTATCATATCGGCAGTGATGATGGTATCATCTTCTATGTCGACAAGAGCAGCCTTTCCCACCACTTCGAAGAGCCTGTCCGGAGATATTCCCGTTCCCGGTCTCTTGAAAGTTAACATGGACTCGGTTATAACTGTTCCGGCAGGAATGTTGCCGTCGGCAACTATGGATCGTCTTGCGTTGGCCCTCGCCGTCATCTCCGTCTCCAGGCAGTTAAGTGCACCGCTTCCCCTAATGATATCAAGTTCCTTTACTGCATCAAGTATATTCCTTGCATCATCAGGATCCATTGCGTGATAATGATCATTACCCTTAAGGGTCTTATCAAGTGTAAAATGCTTCTCAATACACTGGGCACCGAGATTATACGCCGTCTTAATCACATCACAGTTATCTGTTGGCTTGGTATGGTCGGAATATCCTATATACAGCTCCGGGAACTGTCTCTTAAGCGACAGTATCTTTAACAGATTGGCATCCTTAAGCGGAGTCGGATACTCAAGCACACAATGCATAAGAACAATGGGCTGCTCGCTTACTGCCCTTATGGTATCAACTGCGGCCTCGATCTCGGGAAGATTGGACGCTCCCACAGACATTATTATCGGCTTGTTCTTTTTAGCCTGGTGCTCAATAAAGGGAAGGTTGCTAAGATCCGATGAGGATATCTTGTAGACTTCCATCAGCTCATCAAGATAATCGGCAGAATCATAGTCAAATGCTGTCGACAAAAACTCTATCCCTGTCTCGTCGCAGTACTCCTTTAACTCTTTATACTCTTCATATCCGAATGAATCAAATTTCTTAAAGAGTTCGTACTGGGACTGAGTCGGTTCCTCGTTAATATCCCAGTAATAGGGTGAGGCCTTGGCCGCAAGTGTCCCGGCCTTGTAGGTCTGGAACTTGACCGCATGGATGCCTGCATCCTTGGCCTTCTTTATCATGAGCTTGGCCGCCTCCATGGGGGTTATTCCCTCCTTGGTGGCGATGTCATAATAGTTGACCCCGATCTCGGCGATGAGGACGAACTTTCCCTCGGAAAGCCTGCGCATTATAGTGCTGTTTGTCGTGGTTAAATTATCGTTGCTACTGTCACTGTCCATGATTTCCTCCATAATATCTGTTGCTGATATAATCCGCTCAACGTCATACGATTTCATCCGAACCGTCAGAGTACCGGAAAATAACTCGAATCCATTCTCGTTTTTTTCCTCTCCCCTCCATCCGGTCGGGGAGCACTCTTCCTCTCGGCTAAAATGTATGCCGCTTCGCTCATTTACAATTCAAAATGAATTATGGGAGTTTCTTACTCCACCTGGCGTATCCTGCCTCGTAAAACCGCATGAGTTCATCGATCTGGGAAACGAACTTCTCATCGCGTTCCTCTTCGTGAGCCAGTATCTTCTCTGCCTTGGCCATGAGATAAAAGAGGTCTATCTCGAAGCCGACATCCTTTATTGTCTTAAGGTAGGCTGCGCATGAATGGATGTTATCTATATCCCCGAAGTCCCTTATAAGGGCCGGAAGTTCTTCGTAACTGTGGACCTTGGTTATACCGTCGATAAGTTCGAAAGGCACGTCTCCGAAGATGATCGATTTACGTCCCAGTAAGGCTTCTTCATAAGCCGTTGTGCCTACTATCGTAACCACGCTCTTTGCGTTCATGATCCAGGGCTTGGGATCGTGGTAATGATTGACCTGTACAAGTCGTACATTGTGGAGCTGGCGGACCTTCTTGTAGAAATCCACGCTCCTCTCGCCAAGCATAGCCTGATGTTCCTTAACGTAGAGCCACCATCCCACGGGGAGTGATTTTGACACGGCTTCTATAAGGCTTAATTCATCCACATAGTAGGATGCCTTAACGAAGACCGTCGACTCCGGTATAAGGTGCAGGGGCATGTAGACGTAATTCTCTCCCTCAAGGGGTGCTTCAAAGAGCTTATTCTTCCCCATGAACTTACGTCTGAGGGTCATGACCTGCCAATAGTGCTTTATGTAGGGAAGGCTGGGGGCAAACAGAAGCCTGTTGGTCTTCTTTATCTTATGGTTGCCCTTGCTTATATCCATATCAAAGAAATAATGAAACTTGCCTCTCATGACCCGCAGTATCCAGATGATCGAATCCCTCTCATACTGGGAAGTCACTGTACCGGCAAATTCCTTGTTCATGATCGTCTGCCTGCTCCGGTAATCATGGATGTAATCGTACTCATCCTTCAGGGCTTCCGGGCTTAGCTTCAGGTTCTCATTATACTGCTTTACCACATAGTCGTCGATACCGATAGTATTTTGGAAAGTCGGATACTTATAATACCCGAACTTACTGTACTCAACCGTTATATATGGCACATTCTTCGTATAGGCAACCTCATTTATTATGGTACGCTGCAGTTCGGCATTGTCAAAATCAAGTATCATGTCGGGCTTAAACTCATCGAAGATACCGAGTATCTTCTTATAATTCAGTTCAAGCCAGAGCATGTTCTCATCGAAGTTGGTGACAGACCAGTAATACCTGAAATGATAGTGCCTGGTATTCTCCTGGGAACACATCAGCTGCATGTTAAGATTCTTAAAATGCGAATAGTCCTTCTCTATCATCTCTAGGTATTTCATATCCGCTATTGGCTTACGCTCATCACGTCTTGATGAAACCTTCTTATCCGGCTGGTATATCTTATTAAAGAGCTGGACCTGCCCCTTTTTCTTATATCCCGCCTCGTCAAGCCGTCTTGTATACTCTTCGCATATATCCCTTACATCGTACAGTTTTATTCCTGGAAGTTCTTCCTTGAACCTGTAGTAGGTATTAACGTTGTAGTAGCATTTATTGTAGCTGCACTCCGTGGACATTATAAAGAAGCAGGCAACCTCATTATCTTCCTTAAGCCTCTCGGCTATAAACCACAGGGGCTGGGAATAGGTCTCCCTGCACACGAAGAGCACTCTTTTATTCTTTATTATTTTAACATTTTCCTCGAAATTCTGAGTCATCTTATCTTGCTGTATCTTTCTCCTCGAAGGTATGAGTAATCTTATCTTACTGTATCTGTCTCCTCGAAGTTATGAGTCATCTTATCTTGCTGTATCTTTCTCCTCAAAGGTATGAGTCATCTTATCTTGCTGTATCTTTCTCCTCAAAGGTATAGGCTGCCTTATCTTACTTCATCTTGCCTTCCCCCTCCGGGGGAAGGTGTCCGAAGGACGGATGAGGGGATCACAAGGGGATCACAAGGCGATCACACCCTGCCCTCTGAATGTGCCTTCCCAGTCAACTCCCGACCTAAAGGCCTTATGTCCTTCGAGGAATTTCCTCCTCCTTGAAAGGGTCACCCATTTAAAGAGGGTAGGACTTATATTGCACATGTCCATCTTTATCATAAGACTCCTCGGGACCCTCGTATCCTTCCTGACAAGCGGAGCATGCTCCTTTACGTACTTAAGATATTCCCTGTCATGATCCTTTGAAAAGTTCCCGTATAAGAAGCTGTTCTGTATAACACTTAAGTTCTCATTAACAAGAAAGAATTCAACAGCCGGTCTTATTTCATCCCCGTATTCTTCAAGAAGCCTGTTGCATATCTCGTAATCGGCCTTAAGGGACAGCCTTAAATTCTCTTCTATCTTCGATCCGGAATCCTCACTTATCCTGAAGTAATATTTCGAGGCTGAATTATACACTATCCTTCCTGCCTTTGACAATATCAGATGAGCCATCTGCCTGTCTTCCACAAGCTTCCCTTCAGGAAACCTTACTCTGTCAAACAATTCTTTTTTATAGAGCTTATCCCATAAATGGAGGAAAAAACCCTCCTGATACAGGATTATCTTAAAGGCATCCGGTACGTTTAGTACTTCTTCCCTGTTCTCCTCACTGCCGTCTGTGCAGTTCTCATAAAGGTAATACTTACCGACAACCGATACATCCGCATCGTGTGACTTTGCCGCCTTTATCATCACTTCGATCATGTCGGCCTTGATATAGTCATCACCGTCGACAAAGGCAATATAGTCACCGGTCACGGCTTCAAGTCCCTTATTCCTTGCATCCGCCGTTCCTTTAGGCTCGGCCTTTATGACCCTTATCCTGTCATCCCGGAGTGCGAACTCATCGACTATATCCTCGCAGCCCTTATCACCCTTACCCACAACGCATATGATCTCAAGGTTCTTATATGTCTGGTCTATGACACTCTCAAGGCATTCCCTTAAATATTTTTCAACCTTGTATATTATTATGATTATGCTTACTTTATCCATTTCCCTAAAATTCACATTTACTGACACATCGAATGTGACACATCAGCTCAGAGCTAAAGTGTCCAGAGCTAAAGTGTCTCATTTACGATCCCACAACCCTCTTCACTGCTTCAAGGTACCCGTAACCCCTGTATTCATCCGGTTCGAGCATAGCGCCTTCACCCCATTCATTCCAGGCGTTTACAAAGACAAAGTCATTCTTATGGCCTTCCTTTTTTTCCTTAAGCACCCTTAATGCTTCCTCGAACTTCTCAGGAGAAGTTCCCTTGTAAACAAGGCCCTTATATCCTCTTCTCGGGGTATTGTCCCAATCAGGTATAAGTCCAGGAAACTCGTTCTCGCCGTATTCCCTTTTCTTAATTCCGTTAAGTATCAGATCGGCACGGATGGATCTCTCAAGCTTCTTATCCGCTCTCAGCTTGTTGAGCATTGTTTTAAAGAGTACGGATATATTGTATTCTGTCTCATGAAGCTTGGAAAAATCATGCTTAAGCGTATAACCCGGCTCAAAGTAATAGTACCCGTCGACAAGATCTGTTCTTGTCTCCTGCTGCCCGGCTGTCTTACCAGCAATCAAATAAATACCGTCATAACCTTCACCCTCTGCCCATTTGTTAAAGCAGCCCCGCATCCTGTCAAGGCAGTCAATATCAAAGGTCCTGTATATCTGAAGGACGGGTTTATTGTCTATCTTAATGTATCTTTTATCCTTGAAGAACTTAAGCAGGTATTCGAAGTGTCTGTACCAGTCCTCCTCTTCTCCGTAATCCTGCTCCATGAGTACCTGCTCACTGAGTCCGTACCAGGTCCTCGTCCAGCTTTCGTTTGCCCAGCATATGCAATAGTTTATATCTATCTCCGGGTGCTCCAACAGTATCTCCATCGGCTTTTGCATAAGCTGTCTTCCCTTAAACCAGTACTGGTAAAATGAAAAACCGTAAATACTGTATTCTTTTGCCGTTTCAGCCTGCCATTTAAGAGTTTCCACGCCGTCGTTCACAAGATCATAATAGCGGTTGTTAAGCGGAATGCGCGGCTGGATATGACCGGCATAAAGAGGTTTTCCCCTCTTAACCGCCGTCCACTCGGTATAGCCTTTTCCCCACCACTCATCATTCTCGGGAAAGGTATGGTATTGAGGAAGGTACATACACATGACTCTCATTATCTGCTTCCTCCCTCTTTTGCTCCCGATCCCATCTTCATGTTTTCATCTGCATATATCCGCCCTATCGCAACCCAGAAGATAGGCGCGGCAAGCTGAAAACTTAAGATGTTAGAACCTATGGACTGCAGAAGGGCTGCAGCTATTATTCCCACTTCGGCACAGTATTCTTTAATGTTTACAAGTCCCTTCTTAAAGCTTAGTATCAGAATATAAAGAAACATCGAGAAACCGAAAATTCCCTGCTCGCAGTATGACTTTATCAGACCTCCGTCTGCGACCACATGAGCATCTTCCAGGCCGATGGCCATATGCCCGTTAGCTCCGAGCCCGTTGCCGAACCATGTGCTGTACATGTTATTAACGGCTGCGATCCACTGTTCCGAGCGCTCACCTACTGCACCCGGGAGAGATGCAAGCCTGTAATACACTTCCGTAATTTCCCCCCTCTTAAATACAAGCAGGGCAATAACGGCTGCCGCAATAAGTAATAATTCCAGAGCAAAGTATTTCTTATCGGCTTTCCCGTATGTAAAAAAGAGAAGCCAGTTAAAATAGATGAGAGCCAGTATCGCTACCACCATGGCAGATCTCTGGTTACTCATAAATGCGATCACAAATCCTGCAAACATGGATATGATCCCAAAAAGCCTTGACTTCTTCTCCATGATAAAGGGTATCGATACAAGCATTGATACCGCAGATAAAAAGCCCAGCACCGTACTTCCGACTACGGAATCCATCCTGACCCTGCAGGTATCTGCATCGGCACTTGATACGAAATTGAGCTTATACGAATAATCAATGTAAAACTGCGGCATTACAAGCTGAAGTATTATACCCACTACCCCTAAGATAAGTACGGCATAAATGAAATATCTGTAGAATAGGGCCGCTTCATTTCTTCTTTTCGGTTTTGCCGTGTTATCCGGTTTTGCGCAGCTTCTGCCTGCCAGGTAGAAGATTGCAGGAAGAAGCGATACTACAAATTCCTGATTATATACACCAAGGGGCATCCCACTTCTTACAAGCCATATAACAGACAATGCGTTATATAGAAACCAGGCCGCTACAAGAGCGTCCATAAAACCGGTAAATTTTATCTGCTTCTTTATGATAAGCTCGGCAAGTACACAGAACATGAATATCGAAGCGATCACACCCGGCCTTACAGTCTGACTGACCATATTCAGAAGATACAGAAAAACGACAGGTATATAATATATCCCGCCAAGCCATATGTCCTTTAATTTTCCTGATCTTTCCATGTTATCCATGTCCCTGCTTAGTTTGGATCGTCAATCATATATTAATGATAAGGTCTATGATCTTATCCCAGCCTGATCC
This sequence comes from Lachnospiraceae bacterium, assembly GCA_045131145.1. Taxonomy (GTDB): domain Bacteria; phylum Bacillota; class Clostridia; order Lachnospirales; family Lachnospiraceae; genus UBA2868. Next base: position 14,822 of record JBGUQP010000180.1, read on the forward strand.
TGAGCTTTCTACGTTGTTTAATTGATCTGTTTTTCCCTCTAAATCACTGAACAGGTTCCCCGAAATCGTTTGTTCCATTAAATCTGCAAGCTTCCCCGGATCAAACGGATTAAAGAATACCGCCCTCTCATATCCATCCAGTATCTCGTGACTGAAGGGACAATCCGATGCTATGATCCTGCCTCCCACAGCCCTTGCCTCCGCAAGAGGATATCCGAAGGTTTCAATATATGATGCAAACAGAAGTATTTCTGATGAATATCGTTTAAACACTTCCTCACGCGGTATCCGTCCTAGATACTTAACCTGCTCATGATCGGGATATTTATCAAGTCCCGGAACATCCCCCTTATTAAGGGTAAACGAAACTTCAAAGTCATTTATCCCGCGTTCCTTAAGCAGCCCTGCCGCCTTAAGTATACACTCATGATTCTTATATAATATCTCGCCTGCCGGATAGAAAAACCTGTTATGAAGACACGGGGACGGTTCTTCTGTCTTCATGCCTTTCGTTAAAACAGCAGAATTACGGGGCTGCATGAAGACAGAAGAACCGTCCCCGTGTCCCACCGATACATCCGGCAAAATCTTTACGACTTTATCATCAGCTACTCCTGTTTTCCTGACAACGGCATCCTTCATCCACTGTGTTTGAACAATGACTTTATCAGCCCTTTTTACGGAAGCATCTATCATCCTTCCGATAAGGTGCTGATATACGGCGTACTCTCTCTCTTCTGCTTTAAAAAATGAGAAATTCTTCCATGTCTGATAAGGCAGCGGCTGATGTACATACAGTATCTGTTTCCCCTTATAGCCTCTCGGCAGGGTATTCTGAAGGGAAAACAGCACATCGGGTTTAAGGCTTTCGAAGAATCCGGCGCCTGACTTTAAGTCAAACATAAGTCTCTCCTTACGGCTTGACTTAACATCATCCCTCACGATTACCTTAACGTTATCCGTCTCCTCAAGCAGCTTATCTCCGAGAACAAATATCCACTCATTACTGCTCCCGGCCTTTGATCCTTCATACTCTGTAACGGCATTATAAAAATCACGCAATACCGACAGTGCACCCGTCTTACTTGCCGCGATGTCATCAACTACGATCCTCATATCCTTATCTCTTAAGCCAAACCGTACGGTTAACTATATCTGTGTAGCTCTGTATGATTTTGACCACTTTAACGGACACATTGGTATCAGCGTAATCCTCGGCGACCACAGTCTCCTCTTTGTTCTCATACATGGCAACGGCAAGTTCCGCTGCCTGTTCGACCGTACATCCCTTAATACCGCCGATAACGACAGTACCCTTATCAAGTACCTCGGGTCTCTCGGTCGAAGTCCTTATAAGGACACCGGGAAAGTCAAGCATTGCCGACTCCTCTGATAATGTCCCGCTGTCCGATAATACACAGTAGGCATTCATCTGGAGCATGTTATAGTCAAGAAAACCAAATGGCTGCATATTACTTACAAGCGGATGGAACTTAAAGTTCCTCATCTCAATAAACTTTTTCGACCTTGGATGGGTTGAATAGATCACCGGCATCTGATACTTTTCCGCAATATTGTTTATCGAATTCATAAGGTCCATGAAATTGTCTTCAAGATCAATATTCTCTTCCCTGTGAGCGGACACAAGGATATATTTCCTTTTTTCAAGATCAAGACGAGTGAGAACGGTACTCTTTAAGATATCATCCATATGATCCCTTAAGACTTCACGCATGGGTGATCCTGTCACAAACATAGTCTTGCCGTCGATACCTTCGGACAGAAGATATCGTCTGGAGTGCTCGGTATATGGAAGATTAATGTCCGATATATGGTCCACTATCTTACGGTTGATCATCTCGGAAACATTCCAGTCCCAGCACCTGTTTCCGGCCTCCATATGGAAGATCGGTATCTTAAGTCTCTTGGCGCTTATCGCAGACAGAGCCGAATTTGTATCCCCGAGAATAAGCAGAGCATCCGGTTTAAGCTCCTGCATCAGAGTGTATGATTTTGCGATTATATTACCCATGGTCTCGCCCAGATTGGCACCTACCGAATCAAGATAATGATCGGGTTTTCTCAGCTTAAGATCTTCGAAAAATATCTGATTGAGCGTATAATCGTAATTCTGTCCCGTATGAACAAGCACATGGTCAAAATACTTATCCGCACATTTTATAACTGCCGACAGTCTTATGATCTCGGGACGCGTTCCCACTATTGTCATTAATTTCAGTTTATTCATATTTGTCTCCATGATAGTTCCCTTGGCAATTTCCACGGTAATACCGGCCAGGCTCAAAATGCTTTGCATTTTTCGCTGTATTGTATTTATCCAATACATAAATTTCAAATATTATGCTTTCATGCAAGCATGACACATAATATTTTAAATTTCTGTGCTGTCTGGAATTACCTTCTCATAATATGTATCCGGCTTATCAGGGTTGAAGGCTTCGTTGGCCCACATGACCGTGATCATCTCCTCATCACCCTCGTTGGTTATCGAATGGGTATAGCCGGTCGGTATATCAACAACCGTAAGCTCATCCCCGCTTACGTGGTAATCGATTATCTCATCGGTCCCGTACCTGCGAAAAGATATACAGCCCTTACCCTTTACAACCAGGAACTTCTCGTTCTTGGAATGGTGCCAGTGATTGCCCTTGGTAATTCCCGGTTTAGAGATGTTTACGGAAACCTGGCCCCTATCCGGCGTCCTTATAAACTCCGTAAAGGATCCCCTCTCATCCTTATTCATCTTAAGGGGATACGCAAAATCATCCGTCGGAAGATAGCTTAAATACGTGCTGTAGAGCTTACGCTCGAATTCATCGGACAGGTTGGGAACAAGCAGTTTTCCCCGGTTCTCCTTAAAAGATGTAATGATATCAACTATCCTTCCAAGGGTCACGGTATGGA
>JBGUQP010000181.1:0-4147 GCA_045131145.1 Lachnospiraceae bacterium
TAGGGGGAGATTATGACTTTGTAATGCACAAATTGTGAACGTTTAGTTAACAAACTGCAAAGAAATCATGACAAGTTAACGTGGGTATGTGACTTATTTTAATTATGTAAACATTTTTACGAACACTTCTTTTGGTCATGATGATCAGGTAAAAAACGCGGAAAACAGCAAGATTGGATGAAAGATGTATGAAATATGCAAATATCATTGTGAATATTTCACATGAAAATCTGGATAAGACCTTTCAGTACCTGATACCCGAAAAACTTAAGGGGATAATAAATGTAGGTGACTACGTGACGATCCCCTTTGGCAGGGGAAACAGGCTTATTGAAGGCTATGTTCTCGAACTGACCGACAAGGCAGCTTATGATGAGTCAAAGCTTAAGGAAATATCGGGGATAAGGACAGATGCAAGGCTTGTAGAGGTAAGGCTTATAAAGCTTGCCTGGTGGATGAAGAAAAGATACGGGTCGACCATGATAAATGCCTTAAAGACCGTGCTTCCGATAAAAAAACAGATAAAGGAAAAGGAAGAGAGGACCATAACTCTCAATCTTGACCGTGCGGAGGCCCTTACAAGGCTTGAAATGTATGCAAAGAAACATCAGACTGCAAGAGAGCGACTCCTTAGGGAACTCATAAGTGAAGGAGAGCTTGATTACCGGCTTGTTACGACCAAGCTGTCGATCTCTCCGCCTACGATAAAGGCTATGGAGGAACAGGAAGTAATAAGCATCCGCAGGAGGCGGCTTTACCGCGATCCTGCTCAGGGAAGCCCTGCCGGGACAAGTGTGACACTTAATCCCGGACAGTTAAACATAGTAAATGAAATAACCGGTGAGTATGATGAGGGATTAAGGAGAACATACCTTATAAGAGGTGTTACCGGATCGGGCAAGACAGAAGTCTATATGGAGATAATAAGTCATGTAATAGGCATGGGCCGTGAGGTCATAGTACTGATTCCCGAGATAGCTCTCACCTATCAGACAGTCATGAGGTTTTACAAGAGGTTTGGCAGCAGGGTCAGCACTATCCATTCAAGGCTGTCGGACGGAGTTAAATACGACCAGTTTGAACGGGCCAGGAAGGGTGAGATATCCATAATGATAGGTCCCCGGTCTGCCCTTTTTACCCCCTTTGAGAACCTGGGCCTTATAATCATAGACGAGGAGCATGAGCCTTCCTATAAGTCAGATAATATGCCCAAATACCATGCCCGAGAAACGGCGCAGGAGCTGGCAAGGCTCCACGATGCCTCGCTGATACTGGGGTCTGCAACTCCTTCGCTTGATGCTTACTATAAAGCACTAAATGGAGAATACAGGCTTTTTGAGCTTGACGAGAGGGCTAAGGATGCGGTTCTTCCCAGGGTACATATTACGGATCTTAAGCAGGAATTAAGGGACGGGAACAGGTCAATGTTCGGGCGGGAACTCAGAATGCTCATGGAGGACCGTCTTAACAGGGGGGAGCAGATAATGCTTTTTCTTAACAGGAGAGGATATGCGGGTTTTGTTTCCTGCAGGAGCTGCGGTCATGTCTTAAGGTGTCCTCACTGTGATGTGTCTCTTTCAAGACACAGGGGTGGAAAGCTTATGTGCCATTACTGCGGTTATGAAAGAGATGATGTTAAGACATGCCCCGAATGCTGTTCTTCCCTTATAGGGGGAATGAGGGCCGGGACCGAGCAGGTTGAAGAAGCCGTTAAGAAGCTCTTTCCCTACGCTTCGGTACTTAGGATGGACGCCGATACAACAAAGAAGAAGGATGACTATGAAAGGATACTGTCTACATTTGCGAACAGGGAAGCAGATATCCTCATAGGTACCCAGATGATAGTCAAAGGACATGACTTTCCCTATGTTACCCTTATGGGGATATTGGCTGCGGATATGTCATTAAATGCGGGTGATTACAGGGCGGCTGAGAGGACCTTCCAGCTGCTTACCCAGGCGGCGGGACGTTCGGGCAGGGCAGATCTTGCCGGAGATGTCGTGATACAGACTTATCAACCCGGCCATTACGCCATACTTCATGCCAGGGATCAGGATTATCCGGCCTTTTATGATGAAGAGATCACATACAGAAGCCTGCTTGACTATCCGCCGGTAGGGCACATGCTGGCTGTCATGGTCGAGGGAAGCAGTCAGGAGAAAGCCGATAAATACAGCCTCTTGTTGGCAGAAGAGCTTAAAAATGATATAATTATGAATCTGTATGGGGCCGGATGCCGTATTATCGGACCGGCGGATGCCTTCGTTAAGAAGATAAATGATATATACAGGAAACTTATATATTTAAAATCAGCCGACCTTGATGTCCTAACCGGTCTAAAGGACAGGATAGAGGACACGGTGAATTCAAATAAGGATAAGGATATACGGGTCACCTTTGACCTGGATCCGGTATAGTAAAGGCAATACATTATTATCGAGGAGGTATGGTATGGCATTAAGGACGATAAGGGTAATGGGCGATGAGGTGCTTAATAAACCCTGCAAGCCGGTAAAAGAAGTTACCGACAGGATAAAAACCCTTATAGAGGATATGATAGAGACCATGTATGATGCAGACGGTGTGGGGCTGGCTGCTCCTCAGGTCGGTGTCCTTAAGAGGGTTGTTGTTATTGATGTCGGAGAGGGTCCCTTTGTTATGATCAATCCCCGTGTGCTTGAGACATCGGGAGAGCAGACGGGATCCGAAGGCTGCCTGTCCGTGCCCGGAAAATGCGGTATGGTCACAAGGCCCAATTACGCCAAGGTGCTTGCCTATAATGAGAATATGGAACCCGTAGAGATAGAGGGGACGGAGCTTAAGGCAAGGGCCATGCTCCACGAGATAGACCATCTTGACGGCAAGCTCTATGTTGATAAGGTTGAAGGAGAACTCATGAACGTCGAGGATCTGAAAGAGGAAGAAGAGGAGAAACAGTAGATGAAGGTACTGTTTATGGGGACGCCTGATTTTGCAGCAGGTATCCTTGAAGCAATAATAAAGAGTGACCATGAAGTAGTCGCGGTGGTAACTCAGGAGGATAAGGCAAGGGGACGTAGTGATAAGCTTATGGCACCGCCCGTTAAGGAGGCTGCACTTAAATACGGACTCCCAGTTCTCCAGCCGCACAGGGTAAAGGATGAAGAGACGGTTGCACAGCTTAGGGAATATGATGCGGATATATTCGTTGTTGCGGCATACGGCCAGATACTGTCAAAGGAGATCCTTGATATGCCAAGGTTCGGATGCATAAACACCCATGCATCCCTTCTGCCCAAATACAGGGGAGCAGCGCCCATCCAGTGGGCGATCGCGGATGGAGAGAAGGAGACCGGAGTGACCATTATGCAGATGGATGAAGGTCTCGATACGGGTGATATCCTCTACGCCCGAAAGGTTGACATAACTAATGATGATACGGGTGAGAGCCTTTTTAATAAACTTGAAGAAGTCAGTAAACAGCTTATAGTGGAAGCACTTGACAGGATTGAATCGGGTGACATAAATCCTGTAAAACAGGATGGCGATGCCGCTACTTATGCTAAGATCCTGAAAAAAGAAATGGGAGCACTTGACTTTACGAAAGAGGCATCAGAGCTTGAACGGCTCATCAGGGCCTTCACACCATGGCCCGGGACATATACCCGCTTTAACGGAAAGATACTTAAGATCATAAAAGCCTGTGCGGCTGACGATGATGAGCTTGCAGATGAATGTAAGGTCACGCTTTCCGGAGGCGGTCCCGGAAGTATAGCGGGTGTATCCGGGAGCGCGATATATGTGAATTCCGGCAAGGATTATCTTAAACTTACCTGGGTGCAGCTTGAAGGTAAAAAGAGAATGCAGGTAAGTGATTTTCTCAGGGGATGCCCTGTTAAGGCGGGAGATAAGCTTGAATGAATTTAAGGCTTATTATACTTGAAGCCCTGCTCCTTTCGGAAAAGGAAGGGGAAGCGGCAGGAAATATCATAAAGCAGGTTCTTGACAAGTACGATCATCTTGACAGGCAGGAGAGAAGCTTCTTAAAAAGGGTTCTCGAGGGAACGGTTGAACGGCGTATCGAACTTGACTACATAATTGACTTAAAGAGCAGGGTAAAGGCAGAAAAGATGAAGCCCGTGATCCGCCAGATCATGCGGATGAGTGT
>JBGUQP010000182.1:0-2030 GCA_045131145.1 Lachnospiraceae bacterium
TATCAAAATACCTGATCGGAAGGTTCTCCATCCTCTCAAAGAGTGATGTTCTTATCCTCTTTAGGGATCCCTGAGAGACATAGATCATCAGCTTATTGTACATAAAGGACGACAAGATGCCCAGTCCGTATATGACGACCATCTTCGTTATGGCATTTCTGAGCGGAATAAAATCAGGATCCCTCTGCCCTATCATGGGCAGGATATATACATCCACAAGCTCCTTCATAAAGAGGGTACCGCGAACCGTACAGAGGACCGATGTTATGATACCGATACACACCAGAAAAACATGCAGCTTATAGTGGCCGAAACTTATCGCAAACAGTCTTTTCAGTATCTTCCCGGGATTCTCAAGCTTGGGCCTTGGACCCATGGCTCTTGCGCCGCGCCCCATCTTAACTTCTCTTACCTTAGGTTCTGCCATTATGCCTCCACCTCGCTTCCGTTTGTCATCACTTCATCGGGTTCCTGTGAAGCATATTCTGCATCGGCCCGGGCGGCATTCATTCCTCCGTCGGGTTCCATCCTGTCAAAATCCCTCTCCCCTGTCTGGCTCTCATAAACATCGCGGTATATCTCATTGTTCTTAAGGAGCTCCTCATGAGTTCCTATTCCGTTTATACGTCCGTCATCCATGACTATGATCCTGTCGGCATCCTTAACCGAGGAAACACGCTGGGCAATTATTATCTTGGTGGTATCCGGTATCTCCTCATAGAAGGCCCTGCGGATCTTAGCATCCGTTGCGGTATCCACCGCACTGGTGGAATCGTCAAGTATAAGCACCTTAGGTTTCTTAAGCAGTGCCCTTGCTATGCACAGGCGCTGCTTCTGGCCGCCCGATACATTGGTTCCGCCCTGTTCGATATAGGTATCGTATTGATCCGGCATTTTTTCGATAAACTCATCCGCGCAGGCAAGACGGCAGGCAAGACGGCATTCTTCCTTCATCTCATCGGTGAGCATGGTGCCAAAAGAACCGTCCCCGTGGCTCATGCCCCACATGAGGTTCTCGTATATCGTGCCTGAAAACAGCACATTCTTCTGAAGCACGACCGCGACTTCATTGCGGAGGGTTTCAAGATCGTATTCCCTGACATCCCTTCCTCCGACCATAACCTTTCCCTGCGACACATCATACAGGCGGCATATCAGGTTAACAAGCGTGGTCTTGCCCGAACCGGTACCTCCGATTATACCTATTGTCTCACCGGATGCGATCTTTATGGTGATATCCTTAAGGACAGGGGTTTCACTCTCTTTATAATAAGAAAAGTCAACGTCCGCAAACTCTATGCTTCCGTCCCTTACTTCCATTACCGGATCTTCGGGATTTACTATATCCGCGGACTCGTCAAGCACCTCAACGATACGCTCACCGCTTGCCATGCTTATCGATACCATAACAAAGATCATGGACAGCATCATGAGGTTCATGAGAATGTTCATGCAATAAGTGAGCAGGGTCATAAGCTCACCTGTTGTCAGTTCATCGCTTACTATCATATGCGCCCCCATCCAGCTGATGACCAGGATACAGGTATAAATTGCAGTCATCATCACCGGGGCATTCATAACGACCTTACTCTCGGCATTTACAAAGAGCCTGTAGATGTTTTCGCAGGCCTTATACATGCGTGACTTCTCGTAGTCCTCGCGGACATACGCCTTGACGACGCGGATGGCATTTACGTTCTCCTGAACGGTTGCGTTGAGCTCGTCATATTTCTTAAATACCTGCCTGAAGCTCTTCATGGCGGACAGCATGATCGTGATTATTATTGCTGCCAGGATAATGACCGCCACAAGGTATACCCTGGCGACCCTTGCGGATACGAGAAAAGCCGCAGTCATCGCAAATATAAGCGAAAAAGGAGCACGAAAGCTCATCCTTATTATCATCTGGAAAGCATTCTGGACATTGGTAACGTCCGTGGTGAGACGGGTAATAAGTCCCGCAGTTGAGAACCTGTCGATGTTTGAGAAGGAGAAAGACTGAATGTTCTCATACATAGCCCTGCGAAGAT
>JBGUQP010000183.1:0-2536 GCA_045131145.1 Lachnospiraceae bacterium
ACAGGTTGTTAATGCGATCAAGTTCTCGCGTGCGGGGCTTACCGAGGACGGTAAGCCGCTTGCAAGTCTTCTCTTTGTGGGACCGACAGGGGTTGGTAAGACAGAGGTTGCAAGGAGCCTTGCAAATGAACTGGGCGTTAAGCTCATACGGTTTGATATGAGCGAATACGGGGAGAAGCATGCGGTTGCCAAGCTTATCGGTTCCCCTGCTGGATATGTGGGATATGAAGAAGGCGGCCTCCTTACGGAGGAGATACGCAAGAATCCCAATTCCGTCCTCCTTCTTGATGAGATAGAAAAGGCCAATCCCGATATATACAGCGTTCTGCTCCAGGTGATGGATTATGCGACCCTTACTGACAATCAGGGCAGGAAGGCGGATTTTAGAAATGTAGTTCTTATAATGACTTCCAATGCGGGAGCAAACAGGATAGGCAAGAAGGGAATAGGCTTTGGAAGCGATTATCAGGATGATTCCGCCCTTATGGAAGAGGTGAAGAGGACCTTCCAGCCGGAATTTAGAAACAGGCTCAACAAGATCGTATCATTTAACGGGATGGACGATGAGATGGCCGCAAGGATAGTCGATAAAAAGACAGGGGAGTTAAGGGAACTCCTTAATAATAAAAATATCAGCCTCGAAGTTGATGAAAAGGCTAAAGAACTGATCCTTAAACGGGGTATAAGCCATGAGTTCGGAGCCAGGGAAGTTGACCGTGTTATAAGAAATGACATCAAGCCGCTCTTTGTTGATGAAATACTCTTCGGGGATCTTAAAGATGGCGGAAACATCAGGCTGACGGCGCAGGATGATGACTTTTTTGCGGTTATATGAAGTCATTCCCATCCATTGACCTGATAAAGCGGTGTATGATACAATTACGATGTTTATGAGAAATACATTATTTTTGAGGAGGGTAAATTATGATCTGTAGTAATTGCGGACATGAAATATTGGAAGGAAGTAAGTTCTGTATAAATTGCGGAGCAAAGATAGAAGAAGCAGTAAGCGCAGAGACCGGCGTTAACGAGGAGGCTGTTTCACCGGTTGAAGAGCCGGCTGCTGCAGCAGAGCCTGAGGCATCGTCTCCGGCAGATGAGACACTTAACAGCGCAGAGGAAGCTTATGAACAGGCGGCATCGGATCTTTCGGATACGGCCGACCAGGCTATGGGGAATGATAATTCTTCTTCGGATTCTTCATCAGGCTTCTATGAAAGCAGCGAAACATATTCCGATTACTCGGAGAATTATGAAGAAGAAGGAGGCGGCAGTATCGGTTTTGCCATTGCGTCTTTAGTGTGCGGATGTTTGTCGATCCTCTGCTGTGTCGGCGGATGTATATCATGGATATTCTCAATAGTAGCAATAGTAATGGGTATTATTACCATTACAAAGAAGTACGATGGTAAGGGATTTGCGATCGCAGGACTGATAACCGGCGGCGTTGGTATCTTACTGAGCATAGTCATAGTTGTGGCAATGGTATCGGAAGGGGTTCTCAACGAGATCATGTAATGATCATTTGATAAACTGAAAGATGAATAATGTGTATAATAAAACACTATATGAAATGGGTAAGTGGTTGTTGGCTGCAGCGGTAGCTGCAGCCTTCTTTGTGTGGGTAAAGGGAGACAGCTGGCTTGTTAAGTTCCCGAACTGTGTCTTTGAATCCCTTACCGGCCTTTACTGCCCGGGCTGCGGTGGGACCCGGTCTGCCATTGCACTCTTCCGTGGCCGGTTGATAAAAAGCTTCTTTTTCCATCCTGCCGTTCCCTATGCATTTGTTGTATATATCGTATTTATGGTTAAGATGTTCCTGCTCAAGCACTTTAATATCGGCAGGGAACATGACGGGAGGATACTTGTATTCATATACATAGGGATAGGGATAGTTATCGTGCAGTGGATAGTGAAGCTTGTATTACTGGTCGGTTACGGGATCAGGCTGATCTAAGTGACAATTACATAGTTATGAATAGCGGATTATCGGAGTTGACACCATTTGAATAAGAAGCGATAATTACAAATGTGTGGATATGTAACAAACAATCAGATATGGAACCCAAAAAGCGAACTTCCAAAAATATCATATGGACATTGATATCCCTTCTTTTAGCTATCCTGACTGTCAGAGTGATACTTAAGCAGAACCGGGATATGTCCTTTTCGGACCTGATGGACATGGTTCGGTCTTCGGATAAGATCTTTGTGATCCTTTCGATAATATCGGCTGTTTTTTATGTCTGCTTTGAAGGTATAGCGCTCAGAGGGATCCTTAAAAAGGCAGGATATGTGAGAAGTCCGTTAAGATGCCTTATATACAGCACAGCGGATGTGTATTTTTCGGCCATTACTCCTTCGGCTTCCGGAGGGCAGCCGGCCAGTGCGTTCTTCATGAGAAAGGATGGGATCCCCGGGGGAACAATAACCGCAACACTGGTGCTTAATCTTGTTATGTACACTGTATCGGTGGTTTTTCTGGGTCTTGTGTCACTTGCCATTGATCCGGGAACTTTTGTATCGTTCAGTCTCA
>JBGUQP010000184.1:0-7419 GCA_045131145.1 Lachnospiraceae bacterium
GATAGTCAAGGACCTTGACAAACCGATAGAGGGCAAAAACGTTATCGTAGTTGAGGATATAATAGATACGGGAAGGACCCTTTCCTATCTGCTTAAGGTATTGAGCGACAGGAAACCTGAGTCCATCAAACTGTGCACCATGCTTGATAAGCCCGACAGGCGTGTTGTTGATGATGTAAACGTTGATTATACAGGATATGTGATACCCGACGAGTTCGTTGTGGGATACGGACTTGACTATGCGGAGATGTACAGGAACCTTCCGTATATCGGTGTTCTGCACTTGGATTGATTATACATAAATATATGGATGGAGGAGACAGGTGGAAAAAAGAGCAAGAGGGATAAGCTTCTATGTACTGATCTTTATCATGGCGATCGTACTTTACATGATCTGGAGCCGGACCCTGACACAGAAGAGTGATTATATTTCGCGCTCTGACTTTGAAAAGATAGTAGATGAGAATAAGGATAACATAAAGGCCATAAGCATAGTACAGAATGCTGAAGTCCCCACAGGTATCGTGCAGGTGACTCTTGATAACGGTGAGCTCAAGCAGGTGTATGTATCCGATGTAAATGAGGTTGAGGCGGAACTGAGGACCAAATACCCCTGGTATACGATGGCGGATGTTAAGCGTGAGAACTGGTTCTTAAGCCTCCTGCCCAGCCTTCTTCTGGTTGTCGTTATGATAGTGATCTTCATGTATATGAATTCCCAGGGATCGACAGCAGGCGGCGGTTATATGATGAACTTCGGTAAGAACCGGGCCAAGCTGGCGGCAGGCGATAACAAGATAACATTTAACGACGTGGCGGGCCTTAAGGAGGAGAAGGAAGACCTTGAGGAGATAGTCGATTTCTTAAAGAATCCGGGTAAATACAACGATGTTGGCGCCAGGATACCCAAGGGCGTGATCTTAACGGGCCCTCCCGGAACAGGTAAGACCCTTCTTGCCAAGGCGGTTGCAGGTGAAGCAGGGGTTCCCTTCTTCTCGATCTCGGGTTCTGATTTCGTTGAGATGTTTGTCGGTGTCGGTGCATCCCGTGTCCGTGACCTTTTTGAGGACGCCAAGAAGAATGCACCTGCCATAGTATTCATAGATGAGATAGATGCGGTCGCAAGACGCCGTGGTACAGGTATGGGCGGCGGCCATGACGAAAGGGAGCAGACCCTTAACCAGCTCCTTGTTGAGATGGACGGATTCGGTGTTAACGAGGGGATCATCGTAATGGCAGCAACCAACCGTATAGATATCCTGGATCCCGCGATCCTGCGTCCGGGCCGTTTCGACAGGCGAATAGGTGTAGGTTCACCCGATGTTCAGGGCCGTGAAGATATTCTTAAGGTCCATTCCAAGAACAAGCCCCTTGCCGAGGATGTCGATCTTGAGCAGATAGCCAGAACCACGGCAGGCTTCACCGGTGCAGACCTTGAGAACCTTATGAACGAAGCCGCAATCCTTACAGCAAGGGAAGGCCGCAAGTATATTACCCAGGAAGATGTCAAGGCTTCATTTGTCAAGGTTGGGATAGGCTCCGAGAAGAAGAGCAAGATAGTAAGCGATAAGGAGAAGAAGATAACGGCCTATCACGAATCGGGTCATGCGATCCTCTTCCACCTCCTTCCCGATGTGGGCCCTGTATATTCCGTTTCGATAATTCCCACCGGAATGGGTGCGGCAGGCTATACCATGCCCCTTCCCGAGAGGGATGAGATGTTCAATACCAAGGGCAGGATGCTGCAGGATATAGTTGTATCCTTAGGCGGCCGCGTGGCAGAGTCACTCGTGTTCGACGATATCACGACCGGAGCTTCCCAGGATATCAAGCAGGCTACCAAGACGGCCAAGAAGATGGTCATGAAGTACGGCATGTCTGATAAGATCGGTATCATAAGCTATGACAATGATGATGATGAGGTCTTCATAGGACGTGACCTGGCCCATTCTACCCGTGGCTACAGTGAAGAGGTTGCCGGTAAGATAGATGAAGAGGTTAAGCGGATCATCACCGAATGCTATGAAAAGGCCGAGAAGATGATAAAAGAGAACATGGATGTTCTCCACAAGTCGGCAGAGCTTCTTCTTGAGAAGGAGAAGATAAGCCGTGAAGAGTTTGAGGCTCTTTTTGCGTAAATAATTCCGGTTAGCGGCTGAACGCATATCAAGCTTGCATGTAAATGCGGACAGACATTTGACCTATTGTTTGGTAATAATTCACAAAAACCACAGGTCGAATTTGTAAATATTGTGAAAACTAAGTATGGATATATAAAGGGGTGAATGCTATTATACTCTTGTAACCCCCCAATACATTGTATAACCGAAAGGTTATACCCCATAAGAAAGAAATACCTTCTCCAAAAAAGACAGCATTCGTGAGGCTGTCTTTTTTACTGTCCTGAAACAGCCAAATAAAAAAGTCCGTCACCTGACGGACTTTTTTATCTGAAATTACCAGCCGCGTATTTTCTTTAAGTATTCTTCGCGCTCTCTCATCTGCTTAAGGAATAATTCGTGAGCCTGCCTCTCAGCCTCTTTCTTCTTTTCGGCTTCTTCCTCCCAGTGCTTCTCATACTGTTCCATCATGTTCGCATAATCCTGCTGATAATCATAACCGCCGCTTACACCGGCAAGATCTTCTTCAGAAAGAACAAATCTGCTTTTTTCTGCCATTACCTGACCTCCTTTTTAAGCACTATCACATTTTAGTAAGTATATCACAAAAGCATGAACAAGTGCAAGGTTTATTTGAAAGAGTATTTAGGCTATAATAAACCTGTAACATAATAAAGGGATAAATCCATGATGATCATTACAGGAGGTTTTGTTATGGCAGATAATAAGATAAAGGTTGCGTTTTTTGATGCCAAGGATTATGACATAAAGTCCTTTGAGGATGCGGGCGCCAAGGACAGGGTGAAGATCAAGTTCTTCGAGACCAAGCTTGATGAAGATACGGTCAGGCTTGCCAAGGGCTATGACGTTGTTTGTGTTTTTGTTAATGACACGGTAAACGAGAAGGTAGTAAATTCCCTCGTAAAGAAGGGTGTTAAGCTTATCGCCCTAAGGTGTGCCGGTTTCAATAATGTGGATATCAAGGCTGCGGCCGGTAAGATAGGAGTGGTACGTGTTCCGGCTTATTCGCCCTATGCTGTTGCCGAGCATGCCATGGCTCTGCTCCTTACCTCAGTCAGAAGGATCCACAAATCCTACATAAGGACCAAGGATTTCAATTTCTCCCTGAACGGTCTTATGGGTTTTGACCTTCACGGCAAGACAGTCGGAGTTGTCGGAACCGGTAAGATCGGAAGGGTCTTTATCGATATATGCAGGGGCTTTGGGATGAAAGTCATAGCCTATGACAAGTTCCCGGCCAAGGATGCTGATTTTGACTATGTGGACCTAAAGGAGATATGGAAGAAGAGTGATATAATCTCCTTCCACTGCCCTCTTACCGAGGAAACATATCATATGGTGGATGCCAAATCCATAAAGAATATGAAAAAGGGAGTTGTCCTTATAAATACGTCAAGGGGTGCCCTTATTGATGCGGACGCCCTGCTTGAAGGAATAAGGAGCCGTCATATCGGAGCAGCCTGCCTGGATGTTTACGAGGAAGAAGGATCGGTCTTTTTCGAGGACAGGTCGGGACATATTTTTGAGGATGATACGCTGGCAAGGCTCATATCAATGCCCAATGTTATCGTAACGTCCCACCAGGCCTTCCTGACACAGGAGGCGCTTTCGAATATCGCAGCCACAACACTTGAGAATATGGAAGAATACATTAAGACAGGCAAGTGCGCGAACGAAGTAAAGGTGTGAGGCTTCCGGAATGAATATATATGAGTTTGGAAACAGGACGGCAGATACTGTTCTTGTACAGCCGGTAGATAAGCAGGAGCTTAAAGCCATGGATAACGAGATAAGAGAAATAGAACGCCTGGCTGAAAGAGACTTCTGCCTTATTGCCGTGCAGACAGAAAACTGGAATAATGATCTTTCACCATGGGAAGCGGAGGCAGTGTTCGGTAAAGAGGGCTTCGGAGGAAGGGCACGGGATACACTTGATGAGATACTCAAGCTGTGCACGGATAAGGATAAAACCTATATTATCGGCGGATACTCTCTGGCTGCCCTGTTTTCCCTGTGGGCAGTATATCAGACGGATGTATTTGATGCCGCTGCCGCCGCATCGCCCTCCATATGGTTTCCCGGATTCGTCGATTATATGAAGGATAATGAGATAAAATGCAGGAGGGTATACTTAAGCCTCGGCGACAGGGAGGAAAAGACTAAAAATCCCGTAATGAGAACTGTGGGCGATTCTATCCGCAGTGCGCACAGGATATTATCGGACAACAAAACGGCATGTGTCCTTGAGTGGAATAAGGGCAATCATTTCAATGAGCCTGATCTGAGAACGGCAAGGGCCTTCGCAGATACATTGTCATATTTGGCTTAAGTCACAATATCTTGTATAATTATATGATGAAAAGTCCCTTATAATGTGGTATACTACCATGAGGTGGAGATAATAAGGAGTCATCCTGATGGATTACAGTCATTTTGGAAGGGATTTAAACAAAAACCTATATTTTTCAACTCTGAAGCCTGTTCTTGTCAAGAAGGCTTTGTTTGCGGATTACACATCGGACTATGTGGATCCGCCCGAGCCTAACGCCTATAGTGAAGTTACCTTAAGATTCAGAACTTTTAAGAGCAATGCCGACCACGTATTCCTTATCTGCAACGGCCAGAGGATGCTTATGGCCAAGGCTGACTCTGTCGACTCGTTTGACTTTTACGAGTGCAGGGTCCAGCTTGATAATGAACCTATCCGGTATTACTTTGAGATAAGAACCGGCAATCAGATATGCCGTTACGACCTGAGGGGATCGGTCAAGCATACCGATGAGGCCTATTATTTCACCATACGTCCCGGTTTTAAGACTCCACGCTGGGCTAAGGGAGCTGTAATATACCAGATATACGTTGACAGGTTTTTTAACGGGGATAAGTCCAATGATGTTCTGACCCATGAATACAATTATATCGGCGACCATACGGTGGGGGTGGATGATTGGAACAAGTACCCCGCCACGATGGGTGTGCGTGAATTCTACGGCGGCGATCTTAAGGGAGTAATGGATAAGCTTGATTATCTGGCTGACCTTGGGATCGACTGTATCTACTTTAATCCGCTCTTCGTTTCTCCGTCTAATCATAAGTACGATATACAGGATTATGATTACATAGATCCGCATTTTGGAAGGATAATAAAGGATGAAGGAGACCTGCTGGCGGATGGTGACTATGATAACAAAAGGGCGACCAGGTATATAAGCAGGGTTACAAGCCGTGAGAACCTTGAGGCTTCAAATGAGCTCTTTGCCGCCCTCGTGGCTGAGTGTCACAGAAGAAATATAAAGGTCATTCTTGACGGTGTCTTTAATCACTGCGGATCGTTTAACAAATGGCTGGACAGGGAGCGTATATATGAGGATGCTCCCGGCTACAGTAAGGGAGCTTACATAGACGGTGACAGTCCCTACAGGAGTTACTTTAAGTTTTATGACGAGTATTCATGGCCCTATAACGGGTCATATGACGGCTGGTGGGGGCATGATACCCTTCCCAAGCTGAATTACGAGGGGTCGAGACAGCTGTATGACTATATTCTCTATATAGGCCGTAAATGGGTATCCCCGCCCTACAATGCAGATGGCTGGAGGCTCGATGTGGCAGCGGACCTGGGACATTCACCGGAGTTTAACCATCAGTTCTGGAAGGATTTCAGGCACGCAGTCAAGCAGGCCAACCCCGATGCGATAATACTTGCCGAGCATTACGGCGATCCCTCCTCCTGGCTTCAGGGAGATGAATGGGATACGGTGATGAACTATGATGCCTTTATGGAGCCGGTGACATGGTTCCTTACAGGCATGCAGAAACATTCCGATGATTATCGCCATGATATGCTGGGCAATGCCGATGCCTTTTTCGATATGATGAAGTATAACGGTGCGAAAATGCTTGGTCCCTCTGCCGCGACGGCAATGAACGAGCTGAGCAACCATGATCACTCGCGCTTCCTGACAAGGACCAACCGGGTAGTGGGCCGCGTGGCAAACAAGGGCCCTGAAGCTGCCAACAACGGGGTCAATAAGGCAGTCATGAGGGAAGCGGTCCTTATCCAGATGACATGGACCGGAGCGCCGACCATATATTACGGGGATGAAGCAGGTGTGTGCGGCTTCACCGATCCCGATAACAGAAGGACCTATCCGTGGGGCAGGGAGGATCATGAGATGATCGCCTTCCACAGGGATATGATAAGGATACGTAAGGAGAATCCCGAGCTTCGGGAAGGGTCCGTAAGGCGCATCCACAAGGATTATAACGTGATCGCCTACGGACGGTTCACACGAAGGGAACGCTGTGTCATAGTCATTAACAACAATGATCATGAGAAGGACATCGAGATGAAGATAAGCTACGAGCTGGGATGTCCCAGAGATGTGAAGCTTGTTTCCCTTATGTATACGCATGAAGGCGGTTACACAACGGAACCTGCGGAGTATAAGTTAAGCGGAGCGAGATTAAAGATCCATATGGATAAGACCAGCGCGATCCTGCTCAAAGTTACTTCATAAGTGCCATGGGGACGGTTCTTTTGGCACGTTTTGGATAATTAAGTATACCCAAAGGTACTTTTGGTATACTGTACGGAGATGCATTATGCGACAGATGGAATTCAAAATGGAGAGACCGGGCATCATAAAAGAAGGTGAACGGGTAAGCGTGACAGAGGGAGTTCTGCCGTCCAGCTGGTATTACACGATCGATCCTTCACGTGCAATGTCAGCCAATTTCGAGCTGAGAGAGCGCCTTAAAACCCGGGAGGGAGAGGTTGTAAGGATCGAAGAAAGACCGCAGGGTTACTACGTTACAGTGCAGTTTGACGAGTGAAGACGGAACAGAAATAAAAAAATTTCAGATTTATGAAAAAAATGCTTGCATTATCATGGGATTACTGTTAGAATATCATTTGCGAGTGCAACGAAAAGACCTTTTGAGGATTTCCTATTTGTTCGCCCAGATAGCTCAGTTGGTAGAGCAGAGGACTGAAAATCCTCGTGTCACTGGTTCGATTCCGGTTCTGGGCACTGACCTGCGGGTGTAGTTCAATGGTAGAACACTAGCCTTCCAAGCTAGATACGTGGGTTCGATTCCCATCACCCGCTCTCATTCCTGAAATAGGGAATGTAATTAAATAAAATGCGCGAGTGGCTCAGTTGGTGGAGCGCGACCTTGCCAAGGTCGAGGCCGCGGGTTCGAGTCCCGTCTCGCGCTCTGGTGGAAGGCTCGGAAGTGTTGATTTTACAGCATTTCCGAGTTTTTATTTTGTCGA
>JBGUQP010000185.1:0-3579 GCA_045131145.1 Lachnospiraceae bacterium
TAACCGTAATAGAAGGAAATCCGATATCCGGTACCGGAATGGAAGAGATCAGAAAATATGAGATAAATACCGTAATAAACTGTGCAGCCAGTGTTAAACACTTTGCCGATATGGATTTTCTTATGGAAGCAAATGTCACTGTGGTGGATAAGCTTATTGAGTTGTGCATTGAAAAGGGAGCCAGACTTATACATACATCAACGGTCTCTGTCGGCGGTGATATTCCTGATGGTTTGGATGAACCCTTAAAGCTTACGGAGGACAGGCTGAATATCGGGCAGCTCACCGAAACAAACGGATACGTACATACTAAATTCCTCGCAGAGCAGCATGTACTTACGGCTATTGATGAGAATGATCTTGATGCCAAGATCATGCGGCTTGGTAACCTGATGAGCAGGAGTTCCGATGGTGAGTTCCAGATGAACTTTACAACGAATAATTTCTTCAGAACCCTCTGGGCCTATGCTGCACTCGGCTGTGTCCCGGTATCTGCTCTTGATGAAAAGGTGGAATACTCACCTATTAACGAGACTGCAAAGGCGCTCCTCCTGCTGGCGGGAACAGACAGACAGTTCACGGTATTCCATCCGTATAATTCTCACATGGTGGAGATGGGGGATATAATAGAGTCAATGAATCTGGTGGGCTTTTCCATAGAAACGGTAGATGATGACAAGTTTGATGATAAGCTCAAGGCTGCCATGGCAGATGATAAACTTGCCACCACTGTATCGCCGCTTCTTGTCTATGAGACGCAGGATGATCTAACCCTCAGGGAAACACAGGCGGACAACAGTTTCACGACTAAGGCCCTGTATCGTCTGGGATTTAAGTGGTCACTTACGGATATGGAATATCTGGAAAAAGCGATAACACATACTGCAGGTATGATGCCTGATATCGGAAATAACTAAAAAATATGCAGGTAACAGAGAAAATGTTTGATCCTAAAGAAGAAGAACGAATGATGAAAAGGGCGTTTGCCCGGTATGTTATCCCGACGGTGATAGCACTGGTTTTTGAACAGATAGCGCCGATCGTTGATTCCCTGTGTATTTCACATGCACTTGGCGAGGAGGCGCTGTCTGCGATCAGCACAGTTGATCCCGTATACTATTTTTTTAATATTATTGCACTGCTTGGCGGTATCGGAGCAGGGATCGGGATCGCGAAGGCATCGGGATCGGGAGATAAGGAAAAGGCCGGCAGGATTTTTACAAAGACCTTTACCGGCTTGATCCTGATCACAGCGGTACTGAGCGTTTTAATGCTCGTATTTACGGAACCGCTGCTTAAGATCTTAAGCGCAACACCTGAGAATCATCAATATGCAAAAGAATATCTGACCGTACTTCTTTCAGGTATGCTGTTCTATGTTCTCAATCTGTCCTTAACGACCATCCTGACCAATGACAATGATCCCAATCTGGCAATGGCGGGCGGTATCGTTGCCGGAACAGTAAATATAATCATCGATTACGTCGGTATTTATATTTTCAGACAGGGGGTATGGGTAACGGCCTTCGGAACAGTCTTCGGAATGTTTGTAAGCTGCCTCGTATTCCTGCTGCATCTTAGAAAAAAGGACCGGTTATGCCGCTTTATACGCAGAAAGAACGTGAAAAACGATGTTACGTTTAAAGAGATCCTCATGCCCGGAACTCCCGAGGGTATCCAGAATATCCTCTTTACCGTCCGGCTCCTTGTAATAAACCGCCTTTTGGGTAAATACATGGGCACGAGCGGCCTCGGAAATGCTACGGTAATAGAAAATATTGAACTTGCCGGCACTATTCTCACTGCCGGGATAAGCGAGTCCGTGATCCCGCTTTTTGCATCATACTACGGAGAGGAAAACAGGCTCGGACTTAAGATGGTAAGACGTTCCGCGCTTATACTGGGACAGATAGTGATGCTTCCCTTTGCATTGCTGCTTTTGATCCGGCCGGAAATCCTTTTGCATATATTCTCCATAAGTGATCAGCTGATGACCAGTACGCTCCCGACTGCCATAAGGATCATAGCCCTTGCGCAGCCCCTGATAATGTTTAATTTTGTCTTTACCGGCAATCTTCAGTCAACGGGAGATGAGAACAAGGCTTCCTTTTCGTTGATCCTTTTAACCGTTACGGAGATAGCCTTTTCTATATTGCTGTCCTTCCCGTCTCCCGAGAACGGTCCGTGGCTTGCGACATTTATCGGAAATCTGTGCGTATTTGCTTATTTTGTGTTCTATTGCAAACAGTTTAGCGGCCTTCGCAGCAGCTCGCCGGACAATGTATGCATTATCGCATCCGGTAATTCGCGCAGGGAGGAACTTGAAGGCTTCTTTAAAGCAGCCGGAGAGTTCATTTCAGAGGACGATAGGAAGCCCCTGTGGGAGAAGCTTTTTGAGCCATATTTACGGGCTGTAGTCAATAAAGGGAACCTGCCCTGCTCATTCATGGTCCTTGAAAAGAAGAATAAGGCTCATTCCGTGATCCTCAGATATGAAAGCCCTGAGAGTATCATTGAAGATGATACAATGATCGAGGTTGATGCGGCGGATGAAGAGGAAACAGCGGATATATACAATAAGTGTATCCGAAGTGAATTCAATTTTGCCCAGAGACTCATGATCAACTTCCCTGAAACCAAATAAGTGTAAATCGTGCCGCAATCCGTGTGAATATGGTCTGCCATCCAAAATCATATATACTGACGGTAAAGGTGATGCATATGAAACATAAGTACTTAGGAGCATGATAAATGGATAGAAAAGGATTTTTGGAAGATTCTGTACTTCGAATAGCCATCTGTGATGATGATAAGAGGGACCGCGAAAGAGTAAGCGCTCTTGTGGATGAGTATTTAAACGACAGGAAATTAAGATCGGAGGTTAAGGTATTTGACCACCCTGATTCACTAATAGAGGAATGCGATAAGTTCAGACCCCATATCTATGTTCTTGACATAGTCATGCCCATGGTAACGGGGATCCAGGCCGCAAGGGAGCTTAGGTGGAACCAGCCGGATGCCCAGATCATCTTTGCAACCTCCGAGAGCTCTTTTGCTCTTGAGTCTTTTGATGTAAACCCCATTAATTATATTCTAAAACCTATCGAAAAGGAGAAGCTGTTTTCGACCCTTGATATGGCTGTATCCCGTGTGGATATTTCCAATGAGAGAAGCATTTCGGTCAAAGTCAAGGGCGGCATACAGACACTGCACCTTGCCGATATTCTTTACATAGATTACCGAAATCACGTAGTTTCTTATCATATGAGCGATGAAAAAATCGTATCAACGCCGACCTTAAGGATAGGGTTTGCGGAGTATCTTCAGGTAAATCACCCCGGGAATGATTTTGTAAGATGCCATGAATCGATAGCCGTAAACATAGCAGCGGTCGACAAGCTGACCAAAACGGATATCACGCTTCGCGGTGGTGAGCAGATACCTGTTGCCAAGAGCAGGTATTCGGAAGTCATGGACGCTTATATGGACTTCAGGCTGTAAGAGGAGGTAATATGGATACAAAATCAGACGTTTACGATATACCCAAAAGAGACGGAAGTGTGTGGCCTGAGGATATCT
>JBGUQP010000186.1:0-4742 GCA_045131145.1 Lachnospiraceae bacterium
TATATGAGGCTCCCTTTACGACATATGAGAAGACTTTTTTCGTCGATGCCCTTATGTGCAGGAACAATACGGTATCCGTATGCTATCTTGGCAGGCCGGGGAAGAGAGGCCATGATGATGACCTGAAGAAGCTTAATGATCATCTTGTAAATGTGCTGTTAAACGATGGCTTCAAGGATTGTACGGTTAAGATATTTGATTCAAAAAAGGGATACTGCGACAGGCTTATAAAGATAAACGAAAGCATGGATGTTAAGGATAATAACAGGGACCTTGCAATCATCAACTCCTTAAGATCTGTGGTCCTATAGTATTGGAGGAAGGAATTGAAGGAATACCTTATAGGCCCCTCGGACGAAGGGATAAGGCTTGACAAACAGCTTTCAAAGATACTTGATAATGCAGGTAACGGTTTCATTTACAAGATGCTTCGAAAGAAGAACATAACCGTTAATGATAAGAAGGCAACCGGCAATGAGCACCTAAAAGCCGGTGATATGATAAGGATATATCTGTCCGATGAAACCTTTGAGAAGTTTTCATCAGCCGGAAAGGCTGTAAGGATTGCAGGGGTCCCGGATGAGAGCAGTATTATCAGAATTAATGATATCATAATCCATGAGGATAATGATATCCTTATCCTTAATAAACCGGCAGGTATTCTGTCGCAGAAGGCAGATGCCTCAGATTTCAGCATAAACGAACTATGCCTGAGCTATCTCATGAAAAAGGGCGAGATAACGGATGAGTCGCTTAAGCTATTTAAACCATCCGTCTGCAACAGGCTTGATCGGAACACATCAGGTATCATTGTATTTGCAAAGACTTATAAAGCAGCAGCTCTCTTTGCATCGGCACTTAAGGACAGGACAATACATAAATACTACCTGTGTATCGTAAGGGGAAGGATTGATAAGGAAGATAAGTCAAATGCCTTTCTTATTAAAGATGAAAAATCCAATACGGTAAAGGTTACGGATGAAGAAAGTAAGGGAGCAAGCCTTATAAGTACAGCCTTCAGGCCCCTGGCCCGCAATGATGAATACACATTGCTCGAAGTTGATCTTATAACAGGTAAGTCACACCAGATAAGAGCTCAGATGGCATACCTTGACCATCCCCTGTTGGGAGATTACAAGTATGGGGACAGACATTTAAACGATATGTTAAAGTCACGCTTTAAAGTATCTTCGCAGGCCCTTCATGCCTATAAACTTGTCATACCATCATATGATGATAATGAGATATCACGATTCGCCGGTACCTACAGAGCGGAACCTCCTGAGAATATGAAAGATCTTATCATGGAACTTCTTGACATTGACATAAAGGATATTGACTGATGCCTACATGGAACAGCCGGGGCCTAAGAGGGTCGACTCTTGAGGACCTTATTAACAGGACAAATGAAAAATATAGGGAAGCGGACCTTGCCCTGATACAGAAAATACCCACACCGATCACGCCGATCAATATTGATAAAGCGGGAAAACAGATAACACTTGCATATTTTGACCAGAAGA
Organism: Lachnospiraceae bacterium; assembly: GCA_045131145.1. Classification (GTDB taxonomy): domain Bacteria; phylum Bacillota; class Clostridia; order Lachnospirales; family Lachnospiraceae; genus UBA2868. Next base: position 1,524 of record JBGUQP010000186.1, read on the forward strand.
GCACGGTTGATTATATCGGTGCAGTCCAGGGTATTCCTGTTTGTTTTGATGCCAAGGAATGCTCAAAGGATACCTTTGCTCTGGCCAATATCCATGAGCATCAGGTTAAATTCATGGAGGATTTCGACAGACAGGGTGGGATAGCCTTTTTCCTCCTGTATTTTTCGGGCAGGGATGTTTTCTATTATCTTAAACTTGAAACACTGCTTGGATTCTGGAAGAGAATGCTGGAAGGAGGAAGGAAGTCCTTCCGCTACGTAGAACTAGATGAGTCCTATATCATCCCCCACAAACACGGGGTTATGGTTCCATATCTTGACCTGATAAACAAGGATCTTCAGGAGAGGGATTAAGGTCTTGACAGGGATTTGTGATTTTAATATAATTATCGCCATGGTAATTGGTTAGCACGTTAGCACATTAAAGTATGACAGCAAGAGGATAAGAATGCAGAAAAAACTTATACATACACCTGAAGGTGTAAGGGATATTTACGGAGAAGAATTCAGACGCAAGCTGTTTGTGGAAGGAGAACTTAAAAAGCTTATCGATAGTTACGGCTATGAGGATATGCAGACACCGGTATTTGAATTTTTCGATATCTTTTCGGGAAACATAGGGACCATCCCAAGTAAGGAGTTATATAAGTTCTTTGACAAGGAGGGGAACACCCTGGCACTTCGCCCCGACTTTACTCCTTCGATAGCAAGAGCAACAGCCAAATATTTTACGGATCACAGGATGCCGCTGCGTTTTTGCTATATAGGTTCCACTTTCAATAATACATCCGATTATCAGGGAAGGCTCAAAGAATCAACCGAGATCGGTGTTGAACTTATCGGTGACGGCAGTGTTGATGCCGATGTGGAAATGTTAATGATGGTAATAGATTCCATGCTTGCGGTAGGCCTTAAGGAATTCCAGATCAGTGTCGGAAATCTTGAATTTTTCAAGGGATTGTGTGCCGAGTACGGGATTGACGAAGAGAACGAACTGTTGCTCCGCCAGATGATAAATGATAAGAATTATTTCGGAACCCAGGATGTTCTGGACACACTTAAGCTGCAAGAAGAAGTCAAGGATATGATATCCCGTATGCCTGATATGTTTGGCGGCAGGAGTATCCTTGCAGAAGCAAAGGGATATGTCTCTAATGACAGATCGCTGGATGCTATAACGAGGCTTGAGGAAATATATGATGTCTTAAGCATAAACGGATATGAGAAATATGTTTCGTTTGATCTTGGGATGCTGAGTAAATACAACTACTATACAGGGATCATTTTCAGGGCTTATACTTACGGAAGCGGTGATGCTGTCGTCAAGGGGGGAAGGTATGACAATCTTTTAAGTGAGTTCGGGAAGGATTCCGCAGCAATAGGGTTCTGTATTCAGATTGACCAGCTTATGTCCGTACTTGAGCGTCAGAAAATAAATATTGAAATTCCTGAAAGAAACAGTACTCTTATAGTTTATGACAGGAATAAAAGGGCCGAGGCTATAAAGATGGCATCTGATATGAGGAAGGAAGGCAAAAGGGTCATCATGATGAATGAAGAGACCTTTGGGAAGGATGACACGTTAAAATATGCAGGTAATAACAACCTGACACTTATAAGGATATGATGATATGAACGGAGAGCTTAACTATATTACTTTTGCACTTGGCAAGGGAAGGCTTGCAAACAAAACTCTTGAACTCCTTGAAGAGATAGGAATAACCTGCGAGGAAATGAAGGATAAGGACACGAGGAAGCTTATCTTCGTAAACGAAGAATTAAAGCTTAAATTCTTCCTTGCAAAGGGGCCCGATGTACCCACGTATGTTGAGTATGGGGCTGCCGATATAGGAGTAGTCGGCAAGGATACGATACTTGAGGAAAACAGAAAGTGTTATGAGGTTTTAGACCTTGGATTCGGGAAATGCAGGATGTGTGTATGCGGCCCCAAAGAGAGCGAAGAACTGCTGAAGCATCATGAAATGATAAGGGTTGCAACAAAGTACCCCAGGATTGCCAAGGATTATTTCTATAACAGAAAACATCAGACGGTTGATATCATCAAGCTTAACGGCTCGATCGAGCTTGCTCCTATTGTGGGATTGTCGGAAGTTATTGTCGATATAGTTGAAACCGGATCGACACTTAAGGAAAACGGTCTTATGGTACTTGAGGAGGTATGTCCCCTTTCGGCAAGGATGATAGTCAATCAGGTAAGTATGAAGATGGAAGCTGAGAGGATAGGCGATCTTATTCGGAGGATAAAGGAGAGATTATGAGAATAGTCAGGCTTACAGACGAGACACGAAAAAACATAATAAAGGACCTGTTAAAGCGCAGTCCGTCGCAGTATACGGAATATGAGGCTACCGTTAAGGAAATACTTGAAAGTGTAAAGGAAAAGGGTGATGAAACCCTTTTTGAACTCACAAGGAAGTTCGACAAGTGTGATATTAATAAGGACAACATAAGAGTTAAGGAAGATGAGATCAGGGAAGCCGTGGAGGGCTATGATAAGGAACTTATTAAGGTCATGAAACGGGCAGCTGAAAATATAAGGACCTATCATGAGAAGCAGATACAGAACAGCTGGATAGAAACAAGAGAAGACGGAACAATACTTGGTCAGAAGGTAAGTGCGATCGAGAAGGTGGGCGTATATGTTCCCGGCGGCAAGGCAGCTTATCCGTCTTCAACTCTTATGAACATCATACCGGCAAAGGTTGCCGGAGTTGACCGTATAGTAATGACAACACCGGCAGGAGCGGATGGCAAAGTCACCCCATCGACACTTGTTGCGGCAAGCATAGCGGGAGTTGATGAGATATACAAGGTTGGCGGTGCACAGGCAATAGGTGCACTTGCATTCGGAACGGAATCGATCCCTAAGGTTGATAAGATAGTCGGACCCGGTAATATTTTCGTGGCTCTGGCCAAGAAGGCGGTATTTGGACATGTAAGCATTGACTCGGTTGCAGGCCCCAGTGAGATACTGATAATAGCCGATGAGACGGCAAATCCCAGATATGTTGCGGCAGACCTTTTGTCGCAGGCCGAACATGACCAGCTGGCTTCGTCGATACTTATAACGACTTCCGAGGAACTTGCAAAGAAAGTAAGCGAAGAAGTTGATATTTTTACGGAAAAGCTTGAGCGTCGTGATATAATACTAAAGTCACTTGAGAATTACGGGTATATACTTCTTGCATCCGATATGGAA
>JBGUQP010000187.1:0-2306 GCA_045131145.1 Lachnospiraceae bacterium
CTCCGTCCTTATCGGGTCCCTCATCATGTATAAGACCCGTATCCTTCATTGTACGATATATTATGTCGACCGCGCCTTCAACATACCTCTCCTGGTCCGTATCCTCTATCCTTAGAAGAAAATCGCCGTCCTCATGCTTGGCGATAAGATACGCATACAGTGCTGTCCTTAAATTCCCTACATGCATCCTTCCCGTCGGTGAAGGAGCAAATCTTGTTCTTATTTTCGTCATATTTCACACTTCCGTATTAATATTACTGAAACCAGCCTATTAATTGTAATTGTCTGTTATAACTATGTCAAGGCATGACTTCATAAGCTTGACTATCAACATTATCAATGGTATAAATTAAACGTATTTCAGTTTAAACGGAGATGTATATGAGCAATATAGATTATTTGGAAGATGTAATGCAGGTGGCCCCTCTTAAGCTTGTCATCCATGACAGCATTGCCGATCTGGGACGCCAGGTAAATGAATACCTTGTCAAGTTCCGTAAGCAGGTCAATCAGGAACACCTTGGTTCTCCTGCCTTTCAGGGATATAAGACGGATGATTTTATTGCCGACTGTACATGTCCCAGGTTCGGCTCCGGTGAGGGCAAGGCGGAATTTCATGAATCCATCCGCGGTAAGGACCTGTATATCCTTGCCGATGTTGTAAACCACAGCTTAACCTACCCCATTAACGGATTCATAAACCATATGTCTCCCGATGATATCTATCAGGACATCAAGCGTATCATCGCAGCCGCCGCAGGTAAGGCTCACAGGATCACGGTGATCATGCCATTCCTTTATGAGAGCCGCCAGCACAAGCGTTACGGACGCGAGTCCCTTGACTGTGCCTATGCTATAGAAGAATTAAGCGAGATGGGTGTAACAAACATAGTCACCTTCGACGCCCACGATCCGCGTGTCCAGAATTCGGCACCCTTGTGCGGTTTCGATAATTTCCAGCCTCCCTATCAGTTTATAAGGGCCCTCCTTCATTATGAAAAGGATCTTGTTATCGACAAGGACAATCTTATTGTCATCTGTCCCGATGAGGGTGCCCTTCCCAGGGCTGTATACTTTGCGGGGGTTTTAGGAGTCGACACGGGTATGTTCTATAAAAGAAGGGACTACTCCAAGGTAGTAAACGGTAAGAACCCTATCGTGGCCCATGAGTTCCTTGGCGATAATATAGACGGCAAAGATGTTATTGTTATAGATGACATTATTTCATCGGGCGGAAGCATGATCGATACCGCCAAGCAGCTTAAAGCCATGAACGCCAAGAGGGTATTCATATGCTGTACTTTCGGTCTCTTCACAGACGGCCTTGAAATGTTCGATGAGGCTTATGAGAAGTGTTATTTCGACAGGATAATTTGCACTAACCTGAATTATCACTCGCCCGAGCTGTACAACAGGGCCTATTATATTGAAGCCAACATGAGTAAGTTCTTAGCTTCCATAATTGACTTCATGAACCATGATGTTGCCTTATCAAATGTCCACACACCGACAGAGAAGATAAACCAGATACTTGCTAAATACAATAAACGGGAATATGTGGATGAGCCCCTGAATTAGGGGCTCATCTTAGTTGGGAATATATTCAAATGCATTCTTATACCATTTGATCTCATCATTCAGGATCGCGATCACATCAAACCGGACATTATCACTGTCCTTAAGCTTCCTGCTGACCCTGAAGTAATCGGCAACTCTCGATATCCTATACTGCTTGCGATGGTCGACCGCAAGGGCCGGATCGCCGGCTGCACCGGATTTCCTGTACTTAACCTCGAAGAAAATATAGTAGCTTCCATCATGACCCGCTATATCTATTTCTCCGAATCTTGACCTGAAGTTCCTCGCGATTATCTTAACTCCGTTGGCATTAAGAAAAGAAACCGCCAAGTCCTCATATTTGTTTCCGACACTCCGCTTGTTCATTACTACCTGATCTTTGATACCTTACCCTTCATCCTCTCCATCTCATCAACGAATACCAATATCTCGGCAACCACCTCATAAAGCTCGGGCGGTATATAATCGCCGATCTCCAGCTTACTTAAGGTACCTGCCAGCTTACTGTCCTGATGCAGAGGTACATCCGATTCCTTAGCCTTCTCTATGATCTTTTCCGCCAGGGCCCCGCGTCCGCTCGCAATGACCTTGGGTGCCACATCACCCGGATCGTATTCAAGGGCTATCGCCTGCTTGATCTTGGGCTTTTTATCCTTATCATCCATCCAAGATACTCCCTGCTCTCATACATCCAATAACCTAATGTTACATCTATGCCCTTATATCAA
>JBGUQP010000188.1:0-3649 GCA_045131145.1 Lachnospiraceae bacterium
ATTTCCCTGTATCCGTCCTCTATCAGAAGCGCGGCTTCAATAAAGTAATAATCGGCATCCCCTGCTGCCCTGTGATCATCTATGCTCTTCAGTATATATTCCTTTACCCTCGGATGGATTATGCCGTTTACCTTCTTAAGAAGTCCTTCATTCCCCGGTTCAAAAATGATCCGGGCCATCCTGCCCTTATCGATCTCCCCATCATCTGCAAGAACTTCCCTGCCAAGGAGATCAACAAGTTCTTCATAGCACACCTGCCCCCTCTTCTTCACTTCGTGAGCGGCTTCATCCGCCATGAGGATAAAACAGGAGCACCTTTCTTTAATAAGGTTTAGGACTGTTGATTTACCGGCACCCACTCCACCGGTTATACCTATCACCTTCATCATTTTGCCTCGTACCAGTCATTCCCGGTGCTCATTGAAACCGACAGGGCAACGGACAGGCTGGCTGCCTTCTCCATCTCTTCCCTTAAAAGGGCGCATACCCTGTCCTTCTCATCGACGGCAGTCTCGATAAGAAGCTCATCATGAACCTGCAGGATCATCCTTGACTTAAGTCCTTCACCCTTTAACCTCTTTAACACGCCTATCATGGCTATCTTCATGATATCGGCAGCGGTTCCCTGGATAGGGGCATTCATCGCAACCCTCTCTCCGAAAGAGCGCTGCATGAAGTTCCCGCTTAAGAGTTCGGGAACAGGCCGGCGTCTTGAAAACATTGTCGTTACATATCCCTTTTCCCTGGCATTTTTAACAAGGGAGTCCACAAAATCTTTAACCTTTGGATAGGTTTCAAAGTATCTCTCGATAAAAGCCTTGGCCTCCTTGACCGAAATACTTAAGTCCTGGCTTAAACCGAAAGAGGAAATACCGTATATTATACCGAAATTAACCGCCTTGGCGTTTCTCCTCATCTGGTCCGTTACTTCCTCAAAAGGAACGTGGAAAACGTTGGATGCCGTGATCCTGTGGATATCGGCTTCACTGTTATATGCTTCGATCAGCTTCTCGTCCTGCGACATATGAGCCATTATACGAAGCTCTATCTGGGAATAATCGGCATCGACAAATATATATCCATCCTCGGGAACAAAAACCTTCCTTATAAGCCTTCCCTGCTCCATCCTTACGGGAATGTTCTGGAGATTGGGATCGGATGAAGATATCCTGCCGGTTGCCGTGATCGTCTGGTGGAAGGTTGAGTGGATCCTTCCGTCTTCACTTATGCAGGGATAGAGACCATCGACGTAGGTCGATTTAAGCTTGGCCAGTCCCCTGTACTTAAGAACATCGGCAACAAGGGGGCACTCGGGTGCAAGCTTCTCAAGTATATCTGCCGAAGTCGAGTAACCGTTCTTATTCTTCTTACCTCCGGGAAGTTTTAACTTCTCAAAGAGGATATCACCAAGCTGTCTGGGTGAATTGATGTTAAACTCCTCACCCGCTTCCTTATATATTACCTGTTCAAGCTCTTTTATCTGCCTCTCAAGCAGGTCGCCGTATTCCTTAAGGGCCTCCTTCTTAACAAGGATTCCCCACTTCTCCATTTCAAAAAGGCAGAACAGCAAGGGCATCTCCACTTCAAGGTAAAGCTTAAGCATATCCAGTTCTTTAAGCCTTCTTACCCTGTCATCGTATGAAGCCATAAGCTCATGTCCGCAAAGGTCAGGTTCGCATGTGAGCGAATAATCCTTAAGAAGAGGATTAATAAGATAATCGGCAATTTCGATATCAAAAAACCTGTCCGCATACTCTATATCAGCAGCAGCTCCCATGAGGCCAAGCTGTTTTTTAAGCCCATGTGTGATAAACAGAATGTCCTCGGAATCCTTAATAAAACCGCCCAGTTCCGAAAGCACGGCCGGCACCTGTGCTTCACCTGCATCATCCACATAATACGTTCTTCCGTCGGCAAAGCCGAAAGATATCCCGCTTTCCTTACCGGCCTTATCGTATACAGTACAAAAAGAAAGCCTGTCGCCTTTCTTAAGTCCTTTTAAAAGACCGGGAACATCGCCGGGACCGATCCTGTCGATCTTAACCTTACTGTCAGCGGACTTACTCCCTGCTTCGCTAAACTGGGCCGCTATCTGCTTAAACCCGAGACGCTTGACCATCTCGAAGGCTTCGGTCGTATATATATCGGGAAAGGCAGCGTCATCAAGGACTATACCGGTATCCGCACTTGTACATATGGTCGCAAGCTCCTTACTGAGTACTGCCATGTCGAAATTATTCTCAAGTGTTTCTCTGATGCTCTTTTTGCTTATCTCCCCTATATGCTCCTTAAGTGTCTCAATATCATGGTATTTAAGCAGCAGCTCTGTTGCCGTCTTCTCACCTATCTTGGGGACTCCTGGAATATTATCCGAGGAATCACCCATGAGGGCCTTAAGTTCTATTATCTGTAGGGGTTCAAGCTGATATGTCCTTAAGACATCCCCGGCATAGAAGTCCTCAACCTCGGTTTTACCGCCTTTTGTACGCGGCATCCTTATCTTGATATGATCACTTGCTATCTGCAGAAGATCCCGGTCACCTGATACAAGAGCAACCTCATAGCCCTCCTTCTCAGCCTCCTTAGCCAGTGTTCCGAGTATATCATCTGCCTCGAAACCCTCCTTCTGCACAATGCATATACCCATTTTTATAAGCAGTTCCTTAAGCAGGGGAACCTGCTCCCTAAGCTCATCGGGCATGGGCTTCCTGGTCCCCTTATAGGCTTCATACATCTTATGCCTGAAGGTCGGTGCTTTAAGATCGAATGCGATCGCAAGATGTGTAGGCTCCTCTTCCTTGAGTATCTTAAACATTATATTAAGAAAACCGTATATGGCATTCGTGTGTATCCCTTCCGAATTGGTCAGGGTAGGGATCCCATAGAAGGCCCGGTTGATTATGCTGTTTCCATCGATCAATACAAGTTTTTTATTCATTATCATTTCCCGTTTATACCTGTCCGGAACAGGCCCTTGCATAATTACAGATAAAAGGCATAGACAAATACCAGCTCAAACAAAAGTCCGATGCCTGCACATATCATCAACACACGCCTCAGCATGGTAATTATCTCATGTATCTCAAGGCACTTCTTGGTATTTCTGATCTTCCTCATAAGGTCACCGTGAAGATCGTAGCTGCCCTCAACTGCAAGCCTGTTCAATGCTTCCTTTAGAAGATAATTGGTCTCCATCTCATCAAAGCAGGAATCACAGTTCTCGATATGCTCGATAAATTCCTTAAGCCTGATCCCGGTAAGCCTGTCATCTATAAAGAGAGGGATATACCGCTCCATATCCTGACACTTCATTATTACACCTCACAAAAATCCAATATCTATATTACACCAAATATGGTATATCCTCAATACCTTTTATACCACATCTATTTATTGACCTTAATGAGCATCCAGCCTTCTTCGGGATTCTCCCACACTTTTTCTCCCAGGCCCTCGAATGCTTCATAAATGACATCATACCTCTCTAAGACTTTTTCACCTACATATATATAATCGAGGTCATATTTGTGAACAATACCGCTGCAGTATTCCCTGTTTCCGTATTCATAAAAATTCCTGACCTCGTTATGTCTCATGCTTACATCATCAGGATCGTTCCTCCACACCCACTCATGCACATACCAGCCGG
>JBGUQP010000189.1:0-3451 GCA_045131145.1 Lachnospiraceae bacterium
ACCGCAAACAGCTTATAGAACCTTCTTAACCTCTTGAAACGTTTTAGAACATACGGTATCACGAGTGCGAGAAGGGCTGAGCAGAGAACTACCATAAACTGTTTTCTGGCCTTATTGTAATTTAATCTTACAAGAATGATAAAGCCTATGCTCATAAGCATGCACATATTGTTTACAAGAAGCTTATTTGCCTCAGGATACAGTTTCCTGTACAAAAATATTATCGACCACAGGATAAGCTGGGTCAGGGCATAAAAGCTGGGGATGTTGTTATCTCCCGTCTTCAACCAGATAATACCAAATGAGATCAGATAAATAAGCGACATTGCAACGACCTGGCTAAAATATATGCTGTTCCTGTCTTTTTCCGCTTTATAGCGGAACACATAGAAGCACTGGAAGGCATATATCGTCATCAGGGCTATCAGTATGTAATTGGAAAATGTATAAATTATCGTTTCCAATCACTCTACTCCTCTCTTAAGATGTAAAAGCGTTCGTTTAATATATAATTCGTTCTCTTCCCCGCGCATGAAAGCGCTGTAGAAGTCAAGTACCCTTTCCGTTTCATCCGTATCCTCAACGGTAAAATGGATTCTGTATGAATCAGGAGTGATCCCTGAAGGTATCTCTTTTTTTGAAGCAAGCATTGTCGGTACACAATTAAGGATCGTGTTATAGCATTCACCGCAGTTTCTTACTACCGGAAATTCATTACCGAACCTGTCCCTTATATCCGACACTCCGTTATCCTTTATGCATTTATCAAGAGTCTTTTGAGTGCACTGGGCCGAAATCATCATAGGTGCACGTCCGTAAATAATAAGCTCGCCCTTTTTTATATTAAGATGATTAAGTTCACCGGCGTTTAATTCAAGCGGATAAGTCAGAACATCGATCCCCTGTTTTAACAAAGCATAAACTGCCGGATCATTGGTACAATACAGATGAACATCTCCTGTTACGGTGCCTTTAAAACCCAACTTTTTAAGGAAGTACAGACTTTCATAGTTATCTATTATAACACCGTCAACCTCCCCTTCGCATAATATATCCGAAAGAGCCTTGTTTCTGTCAAAATAACCGTGTCTTATTACAGGCGGCAGAGCAAGAAAAAACCTGCTTCCCTTACCGTGTGTTCTCTCTGCCGTTCTTCTTATCATTTCCGGATCAACAGTATACCCGTTTTTCCCGTATCTGTTGAATTCCTTTATGTCAACAGATATTATCTGTCCAAGTCCGGAATTAAGAACCGTATCAAAAAGCTTAATTGAATCGAGTCTTATATTAACATCCTTAGATGTCTCTCTTAAGGCTTTAATATCACTGTTTGCATCTTCAGAAATCACATTAAACGTGACCCTGCTTTCACTCCTGCGTTTATATGGCAGGATCATATTCTCCTTAAGAAGTTCAAATACCTGCCTTCTTATTGAATTAAGAGCAGATACCGGAATAAAGATATCATCTTCGCTCTCTATTATAAGTTCTTCAAACTCATAGGGTGTATCCCCTGTTTTCTGGAATTGCTTTTTGATGTTTTCTTTCAAAATCGGCTGCTTTAATGCCTTCTCAACCGGATCCCCGAAGCATTCAGCCGTTATGCCGCCGCATTCAACCCTTGCATGGAGCGGCTCATCTTTAAATGCCTTTACATAACCACTGCATTTTAGTTTCTCATTCTGTCCTGTATACTTATCAAACAGGTCTTTCATCCTCTCATCATCGGCCGAGTCATAAGAAGGCCTGCTTACCGTGATCATGTCTGCGCCGTTATGAGAATAATAGTATCCCCTGCAGTGTCCGCTCCTTGTATATAATTCATCCAGTTCCCGTAAGTCTTCCCCGTCTACTCTGTATTCCGGTTTGGTATCGTCATTGCATGATAACAGATACCTGTCTATATATTTCCTGTAAATCCCGGTAACTCCCGCAACATACTCCCTGCTCTTCATCCTGCCTTCTATCTTGAATGAAGAAATTCCGGCTTCTATTAGGTCAGGAAGTATTTCAATTGTTGAAATATCTTTTGCGCTCAAAATGTATTTGTCATTATAGGGCAGACGACAGGGTCCTGCACACCTTCCCCTGTTCCCGCTCCTGCCTCCTGCGATACTGGAGAAAAGACATTTACCCGAATAGGAATAGCATAGAGCTCCATGAATAAAACACTCAAGCTCCATTCCTGTTTCCTCCCGGATTTCCTTTATCTCCTTAAGACTTAATTCCCGGGCAGGAACCACCCTTTTTATCCCCATATCCTTAAGAAGAAGGACTCCTTCTTTCCCTGTTATTGCCATCTGGGTACTGGCATGAAGATCAAGATCCGGAAACGCTTCCCCAAGGACACTTATCACACCCGTATCCTGTACGATAATCCCGTCTATACCTCCTTCATACAGGGGTCTTATATAATCATAAAGGTCTGTTATCTCCCTGTTTTTCAGGACGGTATTAACGGTCAGATATAGCTTCTTTCCGTAAATATGAGCATGATCTGCTGCTTTTAGGAGTTCATCCTGCGAAAAATTCACTGCATAAGCTCTGGCTCCGAACCTTAGGCCTCCGACATAAACAGCATCGGCTCCAGCCTTAATAGCTGAAACAAAACAGTCATAGTCACCGGCCGGGGCCAATAATTCAATTTTTTTATTAATTATGCAATTCTTCATTTTTCAGTCAAAAATGAGGGGCTGTCATTGACAGCCCCCATAAATCATATTTTGGATAATTCTTTCTGATAATCCTTTATCATTTTATCCTTACTCTCCATCTTTATCTGCGCAGCGATCAATTCATGCTTGATATCATACAGCTCCTTATCCTTGGCCTCCAACTCTTCTGTCAGTTCTTCAAGTTCTTTCTTTGCCTTAAAATAGTCATCAGCCACATTAAGCTGTATCAAAACATTCTGCATATCAAGAGGCTGTCTTCTGAACGAGTCAACTTTCTCATATTCAGCTATTTTACCGTTTATATAAGCTGCAACCTTCTGAAGATATTCTTCACTCTCATAGCCGCTCAAGCGAATGACCTTACCGCCGATAATAACTTCCGTATCATTCTTTGAAGACATTATTATTCACCTCTGTTAATGCGATGACTTATACTTATACCTGGCCTGATTATATTCATTGAAATATGCTTCCATCCAATGAACCGGAACATTTCTTGCTTCTTCAAGGTAATGATCCTGCCTGTATATCGGGTCGTTCTTACCACCGCCCTGTACATAACCTACACCGATAAAGAAATCTTCGCCGTCAATCTTGCCGTCACCGTTAAGATCCGTAACAGTATAAGATCTCATATCATCCCTGTTATAGATATATTCGATCGGTTTCTTGTTATAGGAAGCCCAGCTGGAATTAAGCAAAGCCGTATAAGCAGCCTTTTTCTGATCTGCAACTGCCTGCTTGTTATTATAATCAGCCATCTGTGAATTGAGCTG
>JBGUQP010000190.1:0-16208 GCA_045131145.1 Lachnospiraceae bacterium
CTTAACGGGAATGCCCTTCACAGCGGCAGCCGTGCTCCTGGCACTTACCACTCCCTCACTGCTTACCTCGATGTACTCTTCATATCCCGATGCAACCTTATATTCCACGGTGGGTTTCTCATTGGGCTCAACACCCGTGGCTTCTTCCGGTTCGATAGCAACCTTCAGTTCAAGCGGATTGGCCCCGTCTGCCCTGCTGACGGCTCCGGAAGCAGGCGCAAGAGAAACCTTCTTTACCGGAGTATATACATATATCATAGCGGAAGCGGTATTGAAAGGATTCGCCGCATCGGTTGCTTCGACTCTGACGTATCCCTCTGAGATTCCTTTAAGGACTCCGCTCCCGGTGATTGACGCTTCGCCTGTAGCACTTATAACCTTCCATTCAGTTTGGGCATTCTTAGGCTTTCCGCCCGTCCACTTTATCTCCATGGGAAGAGTCTTTGAGACCGCAACTTCAGTTGCCCCCTTCTTCCCGCCGATCGTAAAATCACTGCCCATCACAGTAAGATCAAGGGATGCACTCATCCCGGAACCCGTAGCGGTTATCGTTGTACTTCCGCTCTTAATGGCAGTAACGGTTCCGGAAGTATTAACTTCTGCCACTCTTTCATCGCTGCTTGTCCAGGTTACGGATACTTCGTTTCCGGATACATCACGCGCTGCCAAATCCATGGTATCTCCCACAGACAGCTGCGCCGGATCACATCCATAGTACCCACCGTCCTTCTTCCCATAGACGGTAAGATCTTTTTGCTTTACCGAGAAGCCGGCGATGACAACGGGATTCCTTGCGTTTTCATCATTATACCCCGAAAGTCCGTACTCAAAATCCACCCCAAGGACATATTCGCCTGCCGCAAGTCCTTCAAGATAACCACTCTTTAGACTGATAACTATATGATCATCCTCTGCCGATTCGATATAATCATCATCGGAGAGCGCCTCGTCGTTGACTTTTACGCTTACAGGCCGTCCCGGGGATGTATCCTCTTTGTCCTTTAAACGGAATTCAAGGTCAGTTGATGAGCCCTTATACCAATCCTTATCGTCACCGTTTTCAGGAACGGGTACAACTTTCTCGGATCCGGTAACACCAATGACATTCCTGCTCTTTTCCCATATCTCATCCGTTTTCTTCCTAAGAGCTTCTTGCGCCTCGGGTGTATCCGCAACCGCATCGGGGTCATGGTCGGTTATGCCTATCCCGATGACCCTGTAATTATTCTTGATATAGTCCGTATCTATCTCATTTGAAGCTGCATGGTACATGTAAAAATCAACACCATTATCGTTAAGACCGGACTTGTCCAGTGACCCGTCATTCTTGATAAGTGGTATATTAATCCTGTCAGCCCTGGTTGTATACTGGTCGTATCTGAGCTCATGGTCCGAATCCGGATTGATCATGAACCTCCAGCTGCCACTGCTTCCGGAAGGCGCCTTAAGGCCTCCTTCGGATTCATCAAACAGGATGTTGTATATGTTTTTGGGATTTTTGGTATAATCCTTATATACAGACTGAAACCACCCTGCTGAGGGGCATTTATAGTAATCGCCGCCTTTTCCGTAATGAGTATAAGATGTCCAGAAGCTCTCATTCACCGAGTCTGCATAATAATACTTGATACCGTATTGCGCATAGCAGTACTTCCAATTAACACCCTTGACAAGTTTAGCTTCAGATTCCCGTATCGCTCTGGCCAGTCCACCGGTTCCGACACCACTGTGTTTCTCTTTAGGAACGCTCTGCTCATTCGCCTCGGTAAACAGGAGGCATTCATTTCCATTATTCATATACCAGTAATGCCTTACACTATCGCTGAGCACCACCACTTGTGTATCATCATAGATCTTCTTGACAGCCTTCATCTGTTTAAGAAGATTTGCTTTTCTCGTCTCAAGTCCTTCGGTATCAAGCTTCCTGTCTTGCCTCACCTTGATCCTTTGGGTAAGCGACAGGCCGTCAATGCATGCAGCGGTCCAGTACTGGGAATAGGCGGCATTTCTGAAGTTCATCCATTCCTCGTAGGCATGATGCTCCCAATGGTACTTGTACTGCATCCATCTCTTGTAGATACCAAAGAAGTTATCGTTTTTACTGCCATAGAGAACCGGATAGTTCTCCGTAAGGGCATCTCCCAGGGCATCAACTTCCTTATCAAAATCACAAGGATCCGGATTGGGATCGGGATACTTGTCCGGATCCTTGCCCGGCTCCTGTCCGGCCACCTCATAGGTAATGTATCTTTTTATCTTTTCCAGATTGTTTTCACTGACTATCCTTCTTACAGAAGCGTAATTATCCTTGATCCCCGTTGTCTGTCTATCATAATATCTCTGTATATCCTCCTTGATAGACAGCCCGATGATATCGTCATCTATCTCCGAAAGCTGTCCTATCATCTTTTCCTGATTCAGGAGAATGGTATCAAGATCCTCGAGTATCTTCTCGGTGTCACTCTTACCCGGATCAAGATTAAGGATCTTGGGCAGAAGATCTCCAATGGCTACTCCCGCAAGCTCCCATGGCTCGCCGCCTGTTTCAAGGAACTTTCCCGTAAGGACAAGGGCTTCCTGAACCTCCTTCTCGGTCTCGAATTTGTCGTCACCAAGAGCGCTTACAGGCTCCTTCGAAGCAACAATATCCTCCTCCGGTGCAATATCATCATCCGAAGTAATAACATCCTCATCCTCCAAGGTAAGGACAGCACTATCTTCAGTGACATCTTCCTCCATAACAAGGATATCCTCCTCGGGAACTAAGACATCACCATCCGTTATAACTGCATCCTTCTCAGGCTCTGCCGAATAAGCCGCAACAGGCGACAAAAGCGCCATCATAACTGCAAGTCCTGCCGCCAGGAACGATCTTAAAGCTTTATTCATCTTCATGTCGTACCTTCCTTTCCCTACGCGTTTGTTATATTGATCATGCCGTTTGATTCTATACTATATTCTACTATATTTCAGACCTTTCTTAAACCCTCCTGCTTATGATGCAATAGTTATGCTCAATAATGTCCCGAAAATATGTGGTCTCAAACAGTCCCTTCAGGTATTCCTTCTTCTCTTCCTGATCTTTTAAAACCGCAAATCTCCTTTTTTGTAGAATTCTACAATTTTTTATAACACGAAACAGGGGGGACCGATTGTCCCCTTATGCGAAGCCGGTCCGGATGGTTCACTTTACATCAGCATAGGGTTCGCCCATATGGATGTGCTCTTTAGTGACAAGATCAAGCTTAACTCCATCCTGGAAGATCATGACGATGTCGCTGCCGCCAAACTGAAAATATCCCATCGGATCGCCCTTTTCAACGGAAGCGCCCACAGTCACGGTATCCTCCCAGTTGCATGAGCTAACCTGCGACATGGCGATCGGGAGTATTGCAACAAGCCCGTACTCTGTATCCATGATCAGGCAGTCACGTGTCTCGATCGACTGCCAGCCCGGATTCTCATCATAAAGGATATAGCGGTGTTCCTTATCATCCCAGGCGACAAGTCCGCCAACGGCGTCAAGGGCACTTATTTTTCTTACTTCCAGGATTTTTCCGCTTACAGGAAAATGATACCTGTGATAATCATTCACATCGAGGAATGTATGGGTCAGGGTACCGTTCGCGAATTGATCCTCATATTCACTGTCCTCTCCTATTATCTGCTCCACATTATAGAAGCGGACCGACTTAAGCTGTACACCCATGTCAAGCTGTGAATTCTCGTCTATATCCCATATTCCCTGCGGCGTGGAGTCTGCCGGTGAGATAATGTCCGCATCCGAAATGGGTCTTTGATCCTCATCAACGAGCCTTCTTGCAAACCAGTCGTTAAAGCTGGTCCACACATTGGAATCGTCATACCATCCGGTATCCATTCCAAAGGCCTTATCGGCACACGCCAGTTCATAGTACTCATCATTCCAGCTTTCTTCGGTTGACAGGAATTCTCCCCAGCTTTTCGCGTATTCCTTGCACCAGCTTGCAACCGGCTCATGGTATTCAAGGCAGGGATAGTAGTATCCCTTACCTGCAAGCTCGGGAAGCGGCTGATCCAAAAGATAATAGAAATAATCAAGGCTCTGGTCTATGCTTCCATACAGATTGGAGGTATCCTGCCCGTCAAGGATATTCCACGGCATACAGGTAGCGGACCAGTCAAGAAAATCATAGTAATCCTCCAACGACCGGACCGGATTGGTCTTCCTGTCACGGTTGGTAACCGCTGCCAGTCTGATTGATTTTTCCATAAGAGCTTTTAACTCAGGATCCTCATCAAGCATCCCGATAAAGTCCTTCGTTATCTGCTCATGCTCCCGCTCTTTAACTTCGTCCGAGCTGACCGATACAGGTGCATCGTGTATCGTTATCTGATAATTGCACCCTGCAAGAAGCAGACTTAATGAAAAGAACACAAAACATTTTTTCAGATTCGCCGTCATTTTAGTCCTTCCTTTCCGTTTTCATTGATCTTATTATTTATGACATGAACCGGGGACCGGTTTCAATCTTGAAGTGAGCCAGGGGGACGGAGTCAGGGGATCATTTTTCGGTGAAACAGGGGGACGGTTCCCCGTTTCACTTCTTCCCATTATCTCCCGATAATATTATAGCAATATCACGCCAAAAAGTAATCATATAAAAATCCCTTAAGGTCTTGATCAGCTTTGATTAAACCCGATTATTTTGGTAAATTAGTATCATGATATCAGGGGTTTCATTTGTGTGGGGGAATAAAACAGAAGAAGGGCGCACAGCCTAAGATCATGATCAGGCTGAAAGACCCTACGGGTTCGGGTAAGGTCTCCCTGCAGCCCAAAGTCAAATGGAACGCCAAGGTCAAGGAGGCAAACAAGACAGTAATAAAAGCCTTCTCGATCTCAAAGTTAAAGCTTGATTCTGCATCGGTAACCTTTAGCCTAAGCAGCAATGAACTTTAGGGTAACAAGGTGAAGGGTCCCGACGGAACACAGATCGGTATCTTGAGGAAGGCAACGAAGGAAGAAATGGGACCTAAGAAGAGCTTCACCTACGTCATCGAGGGTAATGCTGATACTCTTAAGAACGCGGATATAAGCGAAACGGTGGGACTGTTTGTCGGCGGCGGAAAGATCGATCCGCTGTATTATACCGTTAAGGTTTCAAATACCGGAAAGGGAAAGATAGGAAGCATAACCTTTAAGGCTGACAAGAATTCGCCTTATAAGGACAGCAGGACGATAAAGTTTATGTATAAGTAAGAGTGATCGTCTCTTGACTTCTTAAAGAATACGGATATAATAATTTTTGTGAGCGAGGTCGCTTCGGATGTTTCCGAAGTGACCTCTTTTTTTGTGCAGAGCACTTAGCGAGGCGCTAAACATCCGGGGGATGTTTGCTAAGCGCGGACCGAAGCGAAGCGGGGACATTTTCGAGCTTAGTGGAGATTACAAGTGTTAACAATACGCAATGCAGGATTCATCTGCGAAAAAGGAGCCATATGTTTCACTCAGACAAACCGCATGAGGAATGCGGTGTTTTCGGTATTCTTATAAAGAAGCAGGCTGATGTGGCCAGGACCATCTACTACGGCCTAAACGCCCTCCAGCACAGGGGACAGGAATCCGCCGGGATCGCCGTGTGCAACACCTACGGCGAGAAGGGAAATATCGGGACCCATAAGGGAATGGGACTTGTGAGCGAGGTCTTCCACGAGGACATTCTTAAGGGGCTGACCGGCAACATCGGAATAGGCCACGTAAGGTACTCGACCACAGGCGCAAGCAACATTCACAATGCGCAGCCCTTCCATCTTAAGTATTTAAAGGGTACTCTCGCCCTTGTCCACAACGGAAATATCAGGAATGCATCCTCCATAAGGAGCAGGCTCGAAAGCGAAGGGGCCGCCTTCCAGGGAACCTCGGACTCCGAGGTCCTTGCGACAAGGATTGTCAGGGAACGCATGAAGACAGGATCCATCGAAGAAGCCGTAATGAATGTAGCCGGTGAGTTAAAGGGCGGGTATGCAGTCATAGTCATGAGCCCCAAAAAGCTCGTAGGAATAAGGGATCCTCTGGGGCTTAAGCCCATGTGCTTAGGGAAGCTTGAAAACGGCTACATACTCTCATCCGAGAGTGCGGCCTTAACCGCGGTCGGTGCCAAATACGTCAGGGATATCGAACCCGGTGAGATAGTCACCATAACCGAGTATTCGATAACGTCCGATATGTCACTAGCAAGAGCCCTTCAGGCCCACTGCATTTTCGAATATATCTACTTCGCAAGGCTCGATTCCAAAATGGATGGAATCGATGTGTATGATGCAAGAATAAGGGGCGGCAAATCACTCGCCCGCCGGTTTCCTGCCGATGCCGATATAGTAACGGGTGTTCCCGAATCCGGGATCACGGCGGCTGTAGGTTACTCGCAGGAGTCCGGGACTCCCTTTTCACTGATTTTCCATAAGAACAGTTACATAGGAAGGACCTTCATTAAGCCCACCCAGGAGGAACGTGAGATCGCGGTTGCCCAGAAGCTTAGCATCTTAGGGTCTGTGGTCAGGGGTAAACGGATAGTCCTTATTGATGATTCCATAGTAAGGGGCACTACCATAAGGAAGCTTATCGAGATGCTTAAGGAAGCGGGGGCCACGGCGGTCCATGTGCGGATCTCATCACCGCCCTTCCTACATCCCTGCTACTATGGGACAGACATCCCGTCAGGCGACCAGCTTATAGCCGATTCATTTTCAAAGGAGGAGATCCGGGAGATGATCGGGGCCGATTCGCTTGAATATATGGATATAGAAGACCTGCACGACATGGTGGGCGACCTGCCCGTGTGCAAGGCATGTTTCAACGGAGTGTATCCGGACTGATTTAGAATTTAGAAGGGAGATAAAATGGTTAAATATGTATTCGTAACAGGTGGTGTTGTATCGGGACTTGGCAAGGGGATCACGGCTGCCTCGCTCGGCCGGCTTCTAAAGGCCAGGGGCTATCACGTGACCATGCAGAAGTTCGACCCCTATATAAACATGGATCCGGGGACCATGAACCCCATCCAGCACGGGGAGGTGTTCGTGACCGATGACGGCACCGAGACCGATCTTGACCTTGGCCACTATGAGCGTTTCATAAACGAAAGCCTTGATAAAAACAGCAACGTCACAACCGGCAAAATCTACGGGACGGTCCTTAACAAGGAGCGTCACGGGGACTACGGCGGGGGCACGGTCCAGGTCATTCCCCATATCACCAACGAGATCAAGAGCAGGATATATAAGGCGCGGTCAGCCGACGAACACACCATTTCCATCATTGAGATCGGAGGAACCGTCGGTGACATCGAGAGCCAGCCCTTCCTCGAAGCAATACGTCAGTTCCAGGCGGATGTAGGAAGGGACAATGCAATAATAATACAGGTGACTCTGATACCCTATCTTAAGGCGTCGGGCGAGATGAAGACCAAGCCCACCCAGATGAGCGTCAAGAGCCTGCAGTCCATGGGAATATGGCCGGATATCCTGGTGTGCCGGTCGGATTATCCCATTGATGATTCGATGAGGGAGAAGATCGCCCTCTTCTGCAATGTCTAAAAGGAACATGTGTTACAGAACCTCGATGCAAGGTCTTTATATGAGGTTCCCCTGATGCTTGAGGAAGAACACCTGGCTCAGGCTGTGTGCGAATGTTTAAAGATTGACTGTCCGGGGCCTGACCTTACGGCCTGGAGACAGATGGTTGAGGACTTCCACAATCCCGAAAGGACAGTCACCATAGGGCTTGTGGGCAAGTACGTATCCCTTCATGATGCCTATTTAAGT
Organism: Lachnospiraceae bacterium; assembly: GCA_045131145.1. Taxonomy (GTDB): domain Bacteria; phylum Bacillota; class Clostridia; order Lachnospirales; family Lachnospiraceae; genus UBA2868. Next base: position 7,807 of record JBGUQP010000190.1, read on the forward strand.
GTTGCCGAAGCCCTTAAGCACGGAGGGATAGCAAACAAGGCTGAGGTTAACATAAAATGGATCGATTCGGAAGATCTTACTCCGGCAAATCTTGATGATTATCTGGCCGGCCTTAACGGGATCCTGGTTCCCGGCGGTTTCGGTTCACGTGGTATAGACGGCAAAATCCTGGCTGTCAATTATGCAAGAACACATGCTATTCCATTCCTCGGCATATGTCTGGGAATGCAGCTGGCCATTATCGAATTTGCAAGAAATGTGCTGGGCTATGAGGATGCGGGAAGCGTTGAATTTGATCCGGATACGGACCATCCCGTGATACACCTCATGCCCGATCAGGAGGGTGTGACAGACCTTGGCGGAACCCTGAGGCTCGGGGCCTATCCTTGTGTGATAGAGGAAGGCTGTAAGACATATGAGCTGTATAGAAAACAGAACGATGAAACGTGTGATCTCGGATTTAGTTATGCAAACCATCTTGCCGGAGATCGGGAAGCTGGCCCGGGAGCAGAATCCGGAGCAGAAGTTCCGTTTACGGATAAGAATGAAACCTCAACGAATAAGAAGAGCATCACGATCTTCGAACGCCACCGCCACAGGTACGAAGTGAACAATGATTACCGGGAAGACCTTACTGCGCACGGCATGACTTTGTCCGGTATTTCGCCTGACGGACGCATCGTCGAAATGATCGAGCTTAAGGACCACCCCTATTTCGTTGCAACCCAGGCCCATCCGGAATTCAAGTCCCGCCCGGACGTTCCGCACCCGTTATTCCGCGGCTTCATTGAAGCCGCCCTGAAATGAAACAGGGGGACGGGTGTGCCACGGGGACGGTTCATATGGTATAATGTGTTTCGGAGGTGACATATGGGCAGCTATAAATGTATATACGAGGGCGGACAGGGTGAGATCGAGGAGAAAAAGTCACGCTTCATCTGCCATGTTAAGCCGGTTGAAACCGAAGAGGAGGCGACAGCCTTCATAAACGCCAAGAAGAAGGAATACTGGGACGCGAGGCACAACTGCTCGGCCTTTGTCATAGGCAGAAACGCGGAGCTTACCAGATGCTCCGATGACGGGGAACCTGCGGGAACCGCAGGAAGGCCGATGCTTGAAGTCCTGTTAGGTGAGGAGGTCCGAAACGTCGCGGTGGTCGTGACAAGGTATTTCGGCGGTGTACTTTTAGGTACCGGAGGACTTGTCAGGGCCTATCAGTCTGCCGTCAAGGCAGGGCTTGAAGCCAGCAGGATCATAGAAAAGAATGAGGGAGTCCGGGCAGTGGTAACCTGTGATTACAACCTTTCCGGCAAGCTCCAGTATATTTTCGAAAAAAATAAGTACGCGATCCTCGAAGCAAAATACGAGGAAAACGTGACTTTTATTCTGCTCATCCCGACCGAGGATTTTACAAGGGTTCAAAAGGAGGTAACGGAAGCCTCCTCGGGCCAGACGGAACTTACGAAAGAGGATGAGTGTATATATGCAGTTTTGAATGGAGAAACTATTTTATTCTGAGTGGACGTTGGCGTGCCAAAAGAACCGTCCCCGTGGCACGCAAAGAAAAGGAGAAGAAAAATGACTACAGCAAAGGATGTACTTAACAAGATCCAGGAGGAAGGAGTTGAATTTATCCGTCTTCAGTTCACGGACATCTTCGGCCACCTGAAAAACGTTGCGGTAACCGCAGGCCAGCTCAGTAAGGTCCTAGTCGATAAATACAGGATAGACGGGAATGTCCTCTTCGGGGGCATGGGCGGCTACGAGGGCGAGCTGATCCTCGTGCCCGATTACGATACCTTCATGATCCTCCCCTGGCGGCCCCAGGAAGGCAAGGTTGCCAAGTTCATGTGCGATGTATGCTACCCCGACGGCACCCTCTTTGAGCTAAGCCCCAGGACCATCCTAAAGAACGTGATCGACAAGGCCAAAGCAAGCGGATACACCTTCATGATCCGTCCCGAGTGCGAGTTCTTCCTCTTCCACCTTGACGAGGCGGGCCTGCCCACCACGCTCACCCATGAGGATGCAGGAATGATGGATGTCGGCCCGGTTGATTTTGGCGAGAATGCCAGAAGGGAAATGGTCCTTCTGCTCGAGCAGATGGACTTCGAGATAGAGTCATCCTACCACGAGAAGGCACCCGCCCAGCATGAGATCGACTTCAAGGGAGCCGACACCTTAGAAGCGGCCGACGGGATCATGACCTTCCGCTTCGCGGTCCGCTCTATCGCCAAGCGTTTCGGCACCTACGCAACCTTTATGCCCAAGCCCAAGTCAAACGCCGCAGGCTCCGGCATGCACTTAAACTTCACGGTTTACAAGGATGACAAAAACATTATGGACGGGACCGCAGGCACCATCAACGAGGCCACAAGGGATTTCATAAACGGGATTCTTAGGCATTCCTGCGCCCTGTGCGCCTACACCAACCCGACCGTCAATTCATACAAGAGGATACTCCTTGCCCTTGACGATGCAAAGTCAAGCTCCGCGTACGACATAAACACCACATATATAAGGATCCGCGAGGGTCTCTTCGAGCCTGCCATAGAGCTTCGGTTCCCCGACTCTGCGGCCAATCCGTATCTTGCTCTTGCCCTTCTCATCTCGGCAGGTCTTCAGGGTATTCAGGACGGAGGCGGAGCCAACATCCCGACAAGGCTTCCCATTGCCAACGTGGGCTGCATGCCCGAAAACCTTAAGGATGCCCTTGAGTGTGCAAAGAGCGATCCCTTTATAGCAAGAGTCGTGGGGGATGATTTTGCGAAGATATACACAGAAGCCAAGATGGGTGAATGGAACCGCTACATGCGCGACATCTCCGACTGGGAGATCCAGAATTACCTCTATAAATATTAAACCGAAGCCCGATGACAAAATACTGTACCCGAGGTAATACCGTTCGTATATGAGCAGCATAATCGTTGTTATGTCCAAAATAGAAGAAGCGCGCAAGATAGGCGGGTTGCTTAACAAGCATGGTTACCGGCCTGATCTCGTGTGCTCTCTTGCAGCCGATGCCCTGTCCGAAAGCTCACGGCTGGAAAACGGGGTTATCATCTGCGGCGGCAGGCTTAACGACTTAAGCTTCGTGGAACTTAATGACTGCATACCCAAATACTTCAAGCTGATCATCCTTACCCGGAATGTGATGAGTGAAGAGTATCCGGAGAGCGCAATAAAGCTCGAACTTCCCTTAAGAATGTCCGAGCTTATTGCTACGATCGAAAAACAATTCGGCAAATACTACAGACGGCCCTCCGATAATAAGGTGGTAAAACAGACCAGAAATCCGGAGGACCGTAAATACATTGACATGGCCAAGGCCCTTCTTATGAAAAACAAGGGGATGACCGAGCCCGAGGCCCACCGCTATCTGCAGAAGACCGGCATGGACACCGGCACATCCCTTGTTGAAACCGCCCGCATGGTCATCCTTCTTGAACAGGGGTGAAACAGGGGGACGGTTCCCCGTTTCATTATTTCTTGATCGTCACATAGCAGTCATATTCATCCTCTTCATCACCTACAAATGCAGTCAGACAGATCTCATCTCCCACATCTGCGTTCGCCGTGATCTTACACTTGCGATTATTGGATTTGGCATCCTCTTCTATGACCAGCTTATCCGATTCGATCCATTCACCGTTCTCATCCATCACAAAAGCGCCCCATGTAACTTCCAGGTCTTTCTGTACATTTGATATGGTCACGTTAGTACTCTTCCCTGCCTTAAGGTTTATCTTTCCCTTAAGCTTCGGCAATGATGATTTGATACTGACAGGGTATTTTGCGGCAAATTTATCATTATCTCCATAGTTGTAAAATACGGTTATCTTACAGCTGCCGCTGTTTAATACGGTCAGTGTTTTGGTTTCTTCGTCAAAACTGAAGTTCTTACCCTTCTTGTCGCTGCATTCGTACTTAACCGGAGTAAGTCCGGAAGGGGTAGAGATAAGGGCAGATACATCTATCGTTTCATTGAGCCTGTAATACGTCATGTTTGTAAGCTTCTTACCGTTCTTAGGGTTTATCGGGTAATCTATCTCAGGGGTCTCGACCGTAAACTTCGCAATCCCCTTTACATTTTTATCCTTATCCGTCCATGTAACCGTTACTTCACCCGGTTTCTTGGCCGAAAAGATACCCTTGCTTACAGAGCCAAGAGCCATGGGCTCCACCGTCAGTTTATCCTTACTGTCAAATGACGCTCCGAAATAATCCGCTGTTGACAGGTCTACCTTCTGTTTGGTAACAACATTCGGGCAAACCTTGGTTTCAGGGTCCGGCTCAGGCTCCGGTCCCGGTCCGGGTCTGGGGGTACCCTTTTCCTTTTCCACATAAGTGATAACAACGTTTTCTGCCGGCATGACAAAGGTTGTATCCTCATCATATGGATCTTTGAATTTCACTCCTTTATTCTGTGATTCCCATTTGACAAATTCCTTATCCTCACCTTCATACAGCCATACAACATTTACGATGTCGCCCTCTCCCGCTTCTTCTATATACTTTTCGTCTGTATCATAGGCCTCCGATCCTGCCTGCATTGTAATGGTGTAGGTCTTGGGAGCCGGAGAAGCTTCCTTCTCCACATATGTGATGACCACATCTTCCGCAGGCATGGTAAAGGTGGTGTCGCTGCTGTTGGGATTTGCGAATTTTACCCCTTTATTCTTTGATTCCCATCTGACAAATTCTTTATTACCGTAATAAAATATACCGACCTTTTCGCCCTTTTTCGCACTGTATATCACCTTTTCGTCAGTATTATAGGCTTGCGCTGTACCCGGTACCGTGATGGAGTATTGCTCTTCCAGATCATCACGTATCGCGGTTCCGTTCACTAATTCATAAACAACATTCCCCTTCTGGTCGGTCCAGATCCCCCACGCATCCTTATAGGAGTCGGACTTTAAACCGTTGAGGGAAAACTTTTTGTTTGTTTTATTTACAACCTTTTTGATCCCACAGCAATATTGAAACGAATGACTGTACATGCCAAGGCTGTCATCCCATTCGGTATTTTTGCCAAGTGTAAGTACCGGTCCAAGCCGCTTACAACCCTTAAATGAATTGTCCTTTAAGGATGTATTTGTAAAAGTCAGGCTTCCCCTAAGGTATTCACAATGAGCAAAAGCAAATTTGCCTATATATCCGACGCTGTCCATGAACACAAGCGGACCGTTAATATTCTTACATTCATAAAAAGCACGATCGTTGATATTACCGACTTTGCCGAAAAAAGTGATCCCATCCTCAATATTTAGGCCTGCGAACGCACTTGTTCCTATCGACTGCAGATCACCCTTTCCGAATATAATGCCTCCCTCAAACCCGGTACACCCCTGGAAAGCACTGTTGCCGATCTTTGTTACCCTGGCAGGGATATTGATATCTCCCTGCAGGCCATTGCAGCCGTAAAATGCTCCGTCACCGATCTCTTCTACATTTTTTCCTATTGTCAGCTCCCCGGTCATGCCATTACACTCTCTGAAGGCATAGGGTCCGATGTAGACAACACTGTTCGGGATCACCAGCGATCCCTTAAGCCCTACGCACCCGTCAAAGGCTGAATCGCCTATCTTGAAAACGCTGTCCGGTATAGTGAGGTTACCCGTAAAGGATGAGGCGCCTCTAAACGCACTCTCGCCTATCGAAGTTACGGTATAACCATCGATCGTACCCGGAATTATGAGATCTCCGAGACTGTCTGATGCACTGCCTATATGGGTATAACCGGTTATCTCCGCTTCGCCGTCAAAAACCTTATATTTAAGAGTCACTTGCGGACTGTCTTTTTCCGGCGAAACATCCTCATCATCCGTCGTACCGATCAGGACATCCGCTTCCTCTGCTTCCTCTCCCGTTTCAATAAGGGCATCCGTATCCTCTGCTTCCTCCTCCGATTCAATAAGAGCATCCGCTTCTGTAATCTGCTCTTCCTCAATAAGGATCGGACCATCCTCCAAATCTTCCGTCTGTGCAAAGACGGGAATACCTGACGACGTTATCAGCATCACAGATGCCAGCAATACAGACAACATCTTAAGCACTTTCTGCTTTTTCATACAGCTCCTCCTTACAATCCTTTATTTATTAAGATTTCAAAATATACAAAATGACTTTATGAACATTATAACCAAGACTGTATAAAATAATAGATACTAAAAGTATATTTTTTTTGCAATCTGTGGTAGATTATTTACATGCGTTTACGGGAAAAATATATTGGAGACAGGAAGTTCTACAGCGATATTTTAAAGCTGACCATTCCGATAATGGTGCAGAATGCGATATCCAATTTTGTAGGGCTTCTTGACAATTTAATGATCGGAAGGCTGGGAACCAACGCTCTTTCCGGGGTCTCGATCGCCAACCAGATGATGTTCATCTACTACCTGCTCCTCTTTGGCGCCACTGCCGGAGCGGGCATTTTTACTGCCCAGTATCACGGAATGAAGGATGGGAACGGTGTAAGGGAAACCTTCCGGTTCAAGATCATTCTCAACCTGATCTTATCAGGAATAGCGGCTGTTATCTTTATATTCTTCGGTTCAGCCTTTATCGGAGCCTTCTTACATGGGGAGGGACTTGCCAGCGATGCTGCTGCAACTCTTGCTATCGGCAGGGAATACCTTACCGTCATGATCGTTTCCATGCTCCCCCATTCCATATCCATGGCATATTCGGGAACCCTGCGTGATACGGGTGAGACGGCGGCTCCCATGAAGGCTTCCTTTGTCGCGGTCTTTGTAAACCTTATCGGCAACTTCATCCTCATCTACGGATACCTGGGGTTCCCCGCACTAGGGGCCCGCGGGGCGGCAATAGCAACCGTTATTTCAAGATTCGTAGAACTGGCGATTTTGATCCTGTATACACACAGGAACAGCGAAAAACACCCCTTTATTACCGGTGCCTACAGGACCCTTAAGATCAGGCCCGGCATGGCCGGTAAGTATCTGGTAAAAAGCCTGCCGCTCATACTTAACGAGACCCTGTGGTCCGGCGGTACTACCTTCCTTAACCAGAGTTATTCCTTAAAGAGTCTTAATGCCGTTGCAGCGTTGAATATAGAATCAACCCTTTTTAATCTGCTGGGGGTTGCCTTCCTTGCAATGGGCGAGGGTGTCGGCATTATGGTAGGCCATACCCTTGGGAGCGGCAGGATCGAGAAGGCCAAGAGTGATGCGGTAAAATACATTGCATTTACCGTTTTCTGCGGTTTCATATGCGGCATACTTCAGGTTGCGATAAGCCCCTTCTTCCCCATGCTTTACAACACATCACAGGAAGTCAGGGCTCTGGCGACGAAGTTCATTATAGTGTTCGGGTGCCTTATGCCGGTCATTGCCTATGCACACCCTGCATACTTCATAATCCGTGCGGGCGGCAGGGCCTTTATCACCTTCCTCTTTGATTCCTGCTTCGTATGGGTGGTATCGGTTCCGACGGCCTATTTCCTGAGCCGGTACACGAATATTAATGTTGTATTGATGGTGGCGATAGTGCAGGCTCTCGAACTGCCCAAGGCCTGCATCGGAGGGATCATGGTCCACTCCGGCATATGGGCAAAACAGATAGTAAAGAAGGAGAATACCTGATATGGCCTACAGGAAAAAGACCCCGATAATCACATTCAATTCACCCATAGTACTTGGCTTTGTCATGGCCTGCTTCGTGGTCACGCTCTTTGGAATATTTTCGGGAGGCAGGATAACCAAACTCCTCTTCATGACCTACAGATCTTCACTTAAGAATCCGCTGACCTATATAAGGTTTTTCACTTATGTACTCGGCCACAGCGGCTGGGGACACTTCGCGGGCAACGCTTCTTACCTGCTCCTTCTGGGCCCAATGCTTGAGGAAAAGTACGGCCCGCAGATGCTTGGCAGGATAATTCTTATAACAGCTTTTGTAACGTCGATGATCAACTATATCTTCTTCCCTTCGGTTGCCCTGTGCGGCGCGAGCGGGATCGTCTTTGCCTTTATAATCCTTGCATCATTTACGGGATTCAAAGACGGGGAGATCCCCCTAACATTTATCCTGGTTGCGGTCCTATATATCGGACAGCAGGTTATAGAAGGGATAACGATCACGGATAATGTCTCAAATATGGCCCACATAATCGGGGGCGTCGTAGGATCGATCGTCGGCTACAGACTCAACATCGGCAAGAAGTAACACACTGGTTCATTATGAAAATACACAAGATCTCCTGGTTTGATGACTTTAAATGTATGGGCGGAGAATGTCCGCAGACCTGCTGCAGAGGCTGGCTCATTCCTCTTGACGAAGAAGACCTAGAACGTTTTAAAGACGAGCGGGGCTTACTCGGGATCAGTCTCTTTGCTGCCACACGTGCATATACGCGGACAAGGATGAACTTAGGC
>JBGUQP010000191.1:0-2698 GCA_045131145.1 Lachnospiraceae bacterium
GTTACTGACATAGTGCTTCGCTATCGTGGTAAGGCCCGATGCCAGATAATCAACAACAAGATCGGATATGGCATCATTGCCGCTTAAGATCTTCGACAGCTCCCCATTCGGAATATCCCAATCCTTTACGCAGCATTTAAAGGATTCAAACATACAGTCCTGCATGAGGTATATGATTTTGTTCCTCTCAAGCAGAAGGATAAAGTCACCCTTCTGTTCTATGTATTCCGCAAAGCCCTTACACAATTCGGGGAAGGTGGGGGTTCCCGTGCACTTACAATCCTCATTCGGATCAAAGGAATAATCATTGGAAAGAATAAATGCGACTATGTTCTCCCTGGATTCAAAAAGCGAATAAAAAGTCTGCCTTGATACAGACGCGCGATCACATATCCTGCTCACACTTATCTTCGAATACGGTTCCTCCTCCAGTAATGACTGAAAGGCATCTGCTATGCTCCGAAGCGAAGACAGGGCCGTTTTATTGCATCCGCAGTACATATGACTCTCCTTTACGACTTAAAAAATTTAACATTGACAACTGTCAAAGTTGGTGATATTATCATCTCAAATCTATCTTAGACATTTGTCAAGGTTTTGTCAAAGGGTAACTGTTTCGACCGGTTGCCAATTTTTTCAGGATGGCTTAGCACTCATATCTATCGAGTGCTGATAAAATGAAACAGGAGGAAATATCATGATAATAATACCTGTATATAACAAACAGCTCATATCGGACGGAAAGATATATTTTCAGACCGATGAATTCAAGAAGGCAGGAGGACGTGCGGTCCAGGGGGAGAAGGTAGTCTTCGTTCAGAACAGATACCGCCAGGACAGAAATGAAATGACCGAAGATAACTATTATCCGATAGGTGTATCGGGCGTGCTGAGCGATATAAGCGCCGACGGGTACGTGGTCATAACAGCAAAAAACCGGGTGAACATCGATGAATTCAGTGTCGATGACAGGCACAATATCGAGCTCACCATCTCCAAAAGGCCCGACAGTGATGAACCGGATCCTGCGATGGAGGAAGAAACCCTTGACAAGCTTAAGACAGAGGTTAAGAGCCTGTCTTCAAGGTTTCAGTATGCAGGCTTCATCAACGCCCTTATCGACAACATGAGTACCGTCGGCGAACTCATGGCCGCCCTGTCCTTCTGGATGAAGAGTTCCAATGAGAATAAGTACAATATCCTTAAGGAAGACAGCCGCAGGGAGCGCCTTAAGCTCATGGAAACGCAGATAGTCGAATTCATAGAGGTTACAAGGGTTACCACGGATGCTGCCGTTGCCCAGGAGCGGGAATACAAGGATATGTACCGTGAATCCGCCATAAAGAAGCAGATGGAGTTCCTTCAGAAGGAACTTGATGAGATGCATCCGGAAAACCTGACGGATATACAGAGGTTCGAGAAGAGCATCAACGAATCGGGCATGAACGAGGATGCTATGAAGGAGGCCAAAAAGGTCCTTGACCGTCTTAAACAGGAAGGCAAGAACAGCCCCGAGACAGGCATGCTGTACGAGTATCTTGACTTTGTCACGGGCCTGTCATGGAAGAAGCAGGAAGCAAAGCATATAGATCTTAAAGAGGCTGAAGAAATACTTAACGAAGACCACTACGGTCTTACCAAGGTCAAGAAGAGGATAATCCAGCAGATCGCGGTCATGAACCTTAAGCGCGAGCAGTCGGGCTCCATACTTCTCTTTGTTGGCGCGCCCGGAACAGGCAAGACAAGCATAGGCCGCAGCATCGCCAGGAGTCTTGGCCGTGAATATGTACGCGTGAGCCTGGGCGGCATCAGGGATGAGGCTGATATAAGGGGCCACAGGCGTACCTACATAGGGGCAATGCCCGGAAGGATCATGGACGGCATCAGCAAGAGCGGTGTTTCCAATCCCGTGATGGTGCTCGATGAAGTGGACAAGATAGCGGCTTCCTACAACGGCGATCCGGCCAGTGCCCTGCTGGAAGTCCTCGATCCCGAGCAAAATCACACCTTCACGGACCACTATATGAATGTACCCTACGACCTGTCCGACGTAATGTTTATATGTACCGCTAATAGTACAGATACCATACCCGCTCCCCTGCTTGACAGGATGGAGGTTATAAACTTCACCGGGTATACACCTGTAGAGAAGCTTAAGATAGCAAGGGAACACCTCCTGCCCAAGTCTATGGAAATGATGGGACTTAAAGAGGGAATGATCAGTGTATCCGACGAACTTATAGAAAAGATAATCGAAGATTATACAAGGGAAGCCGGTGTACGCGGTCTCAGGAAAAGGATAGATACCCTCTGCCGGGGAGCTGCTGTTTTGGTCGCTAACGGAGACGGTAAGAGTATAGAGATAACCGAAGACAGGCTCCGCACCGACCTTGATATGCGCCCCGTACACAGGGAGAAGGTACCCGAAAAACAGAAAAGCGGTGTTGTCACCGGCATGGCCTGGACCCAGGTCGGCGGTGAGATACTCTATATAGAAACCATGTTTACAAAGGGTAAGGGAAATATCATAATCACCGGTAAACTCGGGGATGTCATGAAGGAATCGGCCCAGATAGCCGTCAGTCTTGTTAAATCCATGTTCCCGGACAAGGCGTCCCTGTTTGAAGAAAACGATCTTCATATACATGTGCCGGACGGGGCCGTTCCCAAGGATGGACCGTCAGCCGGTATTACAATG
>JBGUQP010000192.1:0-3622 GCA_045131145.1 Lachnospiraceae bacterium
TAAATATGTTGCACCCGAGAGGAATCTCGTAAGTACGGAAATCAATCACACTAAGGACCAACAATGCCGAAAACAACGCAAAATAGCAAACACTTGTAAGATCATATGTCAGATCAAATTTTATACCCCTGACCAATATGACAAGTAACCATCCCAATCCGTTGGCAGCTCCAATGATAGGGTACTGCTTTGAAATTGGTTTTCCGCATTTACGGCATCTGCCCTTTAGGATCAACCAGCTCACAAGTGGTACAAGATCGTACCACTTGAGCTGGTAATTACAATTCATGCAGTGAGAGCGTTTAGTCACTATGCTTTGTTTTTGCGGAATTCGTAAAATGCACACATTCAAAAAACTTCCAAATACTACTCCAAAAACAACGCTAAATAAACATATAATAAATTCATATGGCATCACACTCTCCAACCACAATATAAAATTAGTATGCTACAGTAGTTGCAGTTCCGCCAACCTCAGGAATTATATTGTTTCCTGATACATATGTTACACCACCAGTAACTGTAACTGAAATAGTAGGAGCTGTGGCACTTGCAGCTTTATAAGCGTTTGATTTCAGCTGAACATTGGCGCCAACAACATTATCTATCTCTGTCTTAAGACTAGCAATAGTACAGGTAACTGCTCCCTTTGTTCCAGCAGCAGGGAAAGAAATTGTTGCTCCGCCTGCTGCATCGTTATTAACAGTATCATTCGCAAGTGCAACCTTGGCTGCGTTTGCAACTTCACCGATTGCAGAGTTATCAGACTGAAGCCTTGACTTCTCTACATAACGCAGATACTGAGGTGCCAGTACAGCGATCAGGATTGCCATGATGGCAATAACGATGATAAGCTCGACGAGTGAAAAACCTTTGTTATTCATTTTCTTCATTTTCCTATCTCCTTTTCGTTTGAAAATTTTATTATCTTCAACATCCGCCCCTATTACGGATGAAGAATTCGTTATAGGTTGTCAAGTCCTTCGTACATCTTAGCCATAGGTGCAAGTACAGCACCGATAAGAGTTCCTACAATTCCTGCAAGAACAATGATGATCATAGGTTCCATGGCTGCTGTAAGTGCCTGTGTAGCATTCTCAACTTCTTCATCATAATAGTCGGCAAGCTTGGTAAGAAGGCCCTCAATATCACCGGCTTCCTCTCCTATTCTGGTCATCTGATAAACCATTGGTGGGAAGAGTCCACACTGCTTCAACGGAACTGATAGTGGTGTACCCTGTATTATTTCATCCTTTGATGCTGTAAGAGCGTCCTTCATAATCTTATTACTCATCGTATCCGCGGTGATGCCAACCGCATCAACAAGAGGAAGTCCTGCTGCAAGCAGTGTGCTCAGTGTTCTTGCCAATTGTGCACACGAACTTTTAATCGTCAGGCTACCAAACAAGGGTGCTTTTAAACCTATTTTAGCAATGACCATTTCTCCGTAAGCCGATTTTGCGAAAGCTCTGAAGGCAATAGCTATAGCAGCTACTACTGCTATAATTATGTACCATTTCGCGGCTATAAAATCGCTTAATGAAATAACTCCCTTGGTTATGGCTGGAAGATCCATGTCCATATCCTTAAACATATCGGCAAACGTGGGGATAACCATTTCAAGCATTACGATAACAACCGCAATCGCTACCACTATAACTATAACAGGATAAATCATAGCCTTCTTGATAAGAGCCTTAAGCCTTGCATCGTTCTCAAAATGGGTTCCCATTCGATCGAAGGCTATATCCAACGAACCGGATGCCTCACCTGCTTCAACCATTGAACAGAGAAGCGACGGCATCAGCTTCTGCTTACGCATTGCAACTGTCAGTGATTCACCCTTCTCAACATCAGTCTGTATCTCACGAATGGCTTCTCTCAATTTCTTATTCTCAGTCTGATCGCTCAGCATATTGAGAGAATCGATCAGCGACACACCTGCCTGGGCCATAGATACGAACTGTCGGCAGAATATAGCGAATGCCCTTGCATCAGGTCCCTTACTGAGCCCGCTTAGATTTATATCCTTGGTCAGGGCATCCTGTTCCTTAACTGATACGGGAATAAGTTCCTGAGCCTTGACCATGGCCTGGGCTTTATCTATATTGTCGGCTTCAATGCTGCCCTTTACGGTAGCGCCTTTTTTATTTATGGCTTCGTAAGCAAAACTTGCCACTTCCTAATCCTCCTGCATACACTTCAAGTATTATATCGGATGATTTCCTTATTTACTTTAGATATTTACGCGGATACGGATCATTCCGTGCTTCGCACTCCCATGATCCTACGGAAATGCGCAATCCGCACTTGACGTGCTACTTGCTTATTTCCGTTCGGTCCGTAACCTCAAGTCGTCTTTTGTGCAAGCACAACGCCGACTGGAGCTTACGTCCCTTTATCCGCTAATCTTTCTGCTTAAGTAATTGTAATCCTGCGCGAAGCTCAGTGCTGTCTCGGCACTTACCTTACGCTGGATGAAGAGTTCATAAAGAGAATCATCAAGTGTGATCATACCCTGTTTACGGTTCGTCTGCATCATCGAAGGTATCTGGTATGACTTGGCCTCACGGATAAGGTTCCTTATAGCTGCATTGGCCACCATTACCTCGAAGGCTGCTACTCGGCCGCCGACCTCGGTGGGAAGCAGGGCCTGGGATACAACACACTCAAGCACCGATGCCAGCTGAACCCTTATCTGTCCCTGCTGGTGAGGCGGGAACACGTCGATGATACGGTCAATGGTTGATGCGGCACCCATGGTATGCAGGGTCGAGAACACAAGGTGTCCGGTCTCGGCTGCGGTTACCGCTGTGCCAATGGTATCAAGATCACGCATCTCGCCGACAAGGATGATGTCGGGGTCCTGACGAAGGGCAGCCCTTAAGGCCGATGCATATCCCTTAGTATCAAGGCCTATCTCACGCTGGTTGACTATCGATTTCTTACTCTTGTGAAGGTACTCGATAGGATCCTCCAATGTGATTATATGGCCTGCATATTTCGAATTTATTACATTAAGAAGGGATGCCAGTGTTGTTGATTTACCGGAACCGGTAGGTCCTGTTACCAGTACCAGTCCCCTCTTCTTGGTTGTCGTGTTAATAACAGCTTCCGGAATACCAAGTGATTCGGGTGTGGGTATCTGGAAGGGGAGCAGACGCAGGGAAGCTGCATATGTTCCGCGCTGCTTGAATACATTAAGCCTGAAACGGCCTACTCCCTTAAGGGAATAAGCGAAATCGACTTCACCGAAGCTCTCCACCTTCTCGCGCTGGTTGTCTGTTAAGATAGGTGTAAATGCTTCCTTGATATCATTAGGCTTAAGGATATCATCATTAAGCTGAAGCAGGGTTCCGTCCACCCTTATCATTATCGGACGTCCTACGGAAAAATGAACGTCGGATGCGCGTCGCTTCATTGCAAGTTCCAGGGCATTCTCAAGTTGTATCACGTTAGTTCCTCCTGCTGTTGTTGTTTAAAAACCCTCATCTGTCACCTTCGGTGACATCTTCCCCCAAAGGGGGAAGACAAGAATTATGAATCAAATGATACTCGTATCATTTCGCTTATTGATGTTATTCCTTCAAATACAAGTTTAGTAGCGGACATCCTCAGGGTA
>JBGUQP010000193.1:0-4250 GCA_045131145.1 Lachnospiraceae bacterium
CGTCAGAAACACAACCATGTATCGTACAAGACAGTATCATGTAAAAGAACACAGCAGGTTATATCCCTACTGCAGGGACTTGTGCAGGAAATCAGCTGCCTTATATAACCGTGCCAATTTCATCATCCGCCAGTATGCTACGGCTGCCCATTCCTTTTCGGTAATGAGACCCCTGTATGATAATCAGATGCAAGTATTTATGTTGGTTAATGATATCCTTGCCGGTACTAAGTATCTTGGTGATAACAGGTGGCTGTCGTATAATGCCATAGACCGGGTGCTGAAGATATCAAAGGATAAAGATTACTACGCCCTGCCGGCCCAGGCCAACCAGCAGGTACTGAAGTTACTTCTAAGGGACTATAAGTCATTTTTTGAAGCAGTAAAGGCATACAAGCGAAATCCTTCAGCCTTTACCGGCAGACCCCGTCTTCCTAAGTATGTTAAAGAAAACGGCTTAAAGACTGCCATACTCACCAATCAGATATGTACCATCAAGAATGACAGATACCTTAAGCTCCCCGGAACAAGGACGAGGCTTAACTTAGGCATGTCCGTAGGAACGGGCAGGCTGAGAGAAGTTCGTATAAAACCGTCAGGCGGAAGATTTGTCATGGATGTAGTCCTGGAAATTGAAGATACCGGCATAATACCCATGGATAATGAAGCCATCCTTAATGAGCTTAACGAAATGGGATCAATAGATATCTTGCGTGTGATGGCAATAGATACCGGTACTGATAACATAGCCGCTATAGTCAACAACTTTGGAGAGAATCCTTTTGTCATAAAGGGAGGCATCATAAAGTCAATCAATCAGCTGTATAATAAGGAACTCGCACGGCTTTCGTCCGAAGCGATTCTATGTAACGGCAGGTACAGGACTAAGCGGATGAATAAGCTTACAGGCAAGCGGAACCGCCGTATAAAGGATCAGTTCCATAAGATAAGCAGAAAGATAGCTGACTATGCCAGGGATAACCATGTGGATGTAGTGATAATGGGACATAATGTATTCCAGAAGCAGGAGATAGATATCGGACATGTCAATAACCAAAACTTCGTGCAGATACCGATGACGATATTTGCAGGCATGTTGAGATATAAACTTGCTGCATATGGGATCAGGTTTGCCACTGCAGAAGAGAGCTATACTTCCAAGGCTGACTTTTTGGCACTTGACCCCATACCGGTATATAATAAAGATGACGAAACGAGATACATCTTTTCCGGTAAAAGGATCAAGAGAGGCCTGTACAGGCACTATGACGGGACTGTCACCAATGCAGACATCAATGGAGCAGCAAATATCTTAAGGAAAGTATTCCCAAAGGTAACCCAATGGGATAGGGGTATTGTGGACATGCCCTGTTCTGTAGGTTGTATACAACCTGCAGGTTCATGCCGCCTTGCGGCATAACAGAAACCCCATCCGACGCAGTCGGTTGCGGGTAGTTCATGCCGCTTACACTTATCGTCGGGTGGTATGGCATGAATTTCAGATACATGCCTGAATTGAATTCTGTGTGGGGATATGCGGTCGTTATCGCGGTATCTTTGTTGATCGTTGTGATCAGCCTGGTATTTTTTAAGCGCAAGAGGTGGTTATAGGGATATTCGTCACAATCATATTGAAAAGTGGCGAGGTATGGTATATTGTGTTGGCGTTGTAATTGTGGGGATTTGAATGAAGCAGCACCAGCACATTCTTGTTTTTGATAATAGATTTAAGATTATATTATGAAGAACTTGAAAGAAAGATGGAAAAGAAAAGCGGCGATAGGATTAACAGCGATCATGCTGATGGTACAGTTGCCGGCTGAAGCAGCGGATGACGACTCTGAGGAAAAGAAAACCCCGGCTTTATATGCAGCATGAACAATGGCTTTTCGGCGAAGATGAATATGCGATCCCGGTATTGAAAGCGATAGATGAATTCATGGAGATGCCGATTTAGGAGGAAAATGAAAAATGAAACTGTATACGATCGAGATTAATAATGAAGAGTATGTAGCTGTCCAAAAGAAGGACGGGAGGCTTATCACATTGGAATCCATTGGGATCAATGTGAAAAACATGAATGAGCTGATCAAGAGGTATGATGATCTACGCAGCGAAATAGGAAAAGCTCTTGAGACGAGTGACAAGGAAGCCTTGGAAACGGGGGAATACAGAGTAAAGGCTCCTATTCCCGTGCCGATGCAGGATATCATCTGTTTGGGAGTAAACTACAGATCACATATTGAAGAAACTGTGGATGTGCTTGATTTTACAAAGAAGGCAGATACGGTTTATTTTTCCAAGAGGGTGAATATGGCGGCTGATCCGGATGCGAAAATCCCGGCCTATGATTTTGTTGACAGTCTGGATTATGAAGTGGAGCTTGGGGTCATACTTAAAAATGATGCGGTAAATATAACTGCTGAAGAAGCAGGGGATCATATACTTGGGTATACTATAATCAACGATGTAAGTGCAAGAAATCTGCAGTTTAAGCATCAGCAGTGGTACCGGGGGAAAAGCCTGGATGGTTATACACCGATGGGGCCTTGCATAGTTACGGCGGATGAGATCGGGAATCCTCATGATCTGGCAATCCGATGCTATGTGAATAATGAGAAGAGACAGGATAGTAATACCGCGTTTATGATCACCTCGGTGGAAGAGGCTATAGCGGAATTATCGCAAGGGATGACATTAAAAAGTGGAACTATTATTGCTACCGGAACCCCGGGAGGAGTCGGAATGGGGATGAAACCTCCGGTATTCCTGAAGAGGAAGGATGTAATAAAATGTGAAATTGAGGGAATTGGAAGCCTGGTAAATATAGTAGACTAAAGGATCATTGTGATCAGGTGATATCAATGCGGGCAATTTCACGGCCCAAATTGCGGACCCCAACTATGGGAGTTTCTCCTATCTTATCGTTAACCGTGATATGCATATGAGCGAGCTGAAGGATATCCACTTCCGGATTGTCTTCGATTATCTTTTCGCCGGAATCTGAACCGCCGTCTCCGCGTGCAAAATCATGCTCCCTCGACTTGACGACTATATTTAAATATTAAATAATAATATCGAGGTGATATATCGCTTCTTTTTCAGTGAACGCTGTTATCTTTTGGATAATCCGCAAATATAAAAAGGACATGGAAAACGTCAAATGATTAAGTTGGCAGACGGGTATACACTGATGCATGAGCATCTTACTATTGACCTCATGCAGGGAGACCTCGGGCAGGCGGATTTCGATCTCCTATGCCGTGAGCTTACGGAGCTGTATACATTCGGGATACGAAATATCGTTGATCTCACCAATCAGGGCATGGGACGTGATCCGGATGTTCTTCGCACCCTTTCTTCTGCCACAGGCATCAATATCATCCCTTCCACCGGCTATTATCTTGAAGAATATATGCCGACAGATATACTGACGCGTCCGGTAGAAGAGCTGGCCGCAGAAGCTGTGCGGGAGCTGACATGGGGTATTGACCGGGAAGGATACACGGCCGGTGTCATCGGCGAGATCGGCTGGTCTGCGCCGAAGGCGGGAAAGCATGAGCTCACTGTCTGGGAAGCCATGAGTATCGCGGCCGCCAAGACCGGCGCGGTAATATCTACTCATCCAAGTATCGGAACCGAGCAGATCCCACAGGCGCAGTTCCTTATAGAGCGGGGGATAAAGCCTGAAAAGATCGTGATAGGCCATGCGGAATATTTCCCCAATGACGAAGCGCTTCTTACTCTTTTGAGTCTTGGGGTAAATATCGGCATTGACATGATCGGTCAAAACGGACATGATCGGGACAAATACCGTGCAGATATGGTCGCCATGCTCAGGGATCTGGGATTCCTTTCACAGGTGACGCTTTCAATGGACCTGTGCAATCTGGAGGATCTTAGGCAATCCGGCGGTTTTGGCTACGCTTATCTGTTTGATGGTTTTCTGCCGCTTCTTAGGGATCGGGGGATCACAGAAGATGAGATCGACCTGATGCTTTTGAGAAATCCGAAACGGATTCTCTTAACGAACGAAAATGATATAGGAAAATGAAAACAATTAACGGACAAACACAGACAACGGCTGTCCATGCATCCGATTCCAGAATGGTTACGGCACTGCTTTTCCGCCTGATGCCTATTCAGATCCTCCTTGCGGCAGTACGATCTCGCAGCAGCTTGCCAAAAATCTGTATCTGCGTTTTCACAGGACCATATTCCGAAAAAGCACAGAATTCTTTATCTGCCGC
>JBGUQP010000194.1:0-3057 GCA_045131145.1 Lachnospiraceae bacterium
ATATTTCCCTTCCCTGTTAAGACCAGCCATCAGAGCTGCGTTCTTCTTCGGATCACTTCCGCAGCATAAGTAAATAAGCCTCTCAAGGTTGCTGGAAATAAGAATGTCCATTGAAGGTGAAGAGGTTAAGATGAATTCCCTGTTTTTGTCATAGCACCCGGTCTTAAAGAAATCAAATAAGACCTTGTTCTCATTGGATGCACATATAAGCCTGCCTATGGGCAGTCCCATCTGCTTGGCGTAATATGCCGCGAGAATGTTGCCGAAGTTACCCGTGGGAACCACGAAATTGAGTGATTCTCCGGCCTTTATAGCCCCCGACTTAACCATCCTTCCGTAAGCAAACACATAATAGGCAACCTGGGGAGTAAGACGTCCGATGTTGATCGAATTGGCCGACGAGAACATGAAGCCCTTCTCATCAAGCTCATCCCTTAATGCCTTGTCATTGAAGATGGCCTTGACTCCAGTCTGACAGTCATCAAAGTTACCCTTAACACCTATGACCTTAGTATTCTTCCCCTTCTCGGTGACCATCTGAAGTTCCTGTATACGGGATACACCGCCCTTGGGATAGAATACAATGATCCTTGTGCCGGGAACATCCGCAAATCCTGCAAGAGCCGCCTTACCGGTATCACCTGATGTTGCCGTCAGTATCACAACCTCTTTGTCTATCTTATTCTTCTTCATCGCAGTTGTGAGAAGATGAGGAAGGATCGACAGAGCCATATCCTTAAACGCTATTGTCTTCCCATGAAAGAGTTCAAGGAAATACTGATCACCCTTTTTAACCAGGGGTGCAATCTCCTCATCATCGAACTTGTCATCATAGGCCTTGTATATACAATCAAGAAGCTCCTCCTTGGTATAGTCAGTGAGGAACTCCTTCATTACTTCATATGCCGTTTCCTTATATGTCATACCCGCAAGCTTGTCAAGCCCTGTCTCAAGCTTCGGAAACCTGTCGGGAACAAACAGACCGCCATCATCGCACAAACCCTTGATGATAGCCTGTGATGCCGTGTAAGGGGCGGCATCCCCCCTGGTGCTTCTGTATATGATATCCATTTTATTTCTCCGTATAATATCTTTCTTCCTGTTGAGCTAAGTATCTTACTTACTCTCGGTCTCGGTCACAGCCTCCACGGCAGCTTCCCTGGCCTTCTTGCGGTCACGAAGCTTCTTTCCGACAAAACCGCCGCAGATACCGACAGCGATCATTATTACAACCAGCAGAAGATATGAAATAAATTGATTAAAAAATGCTACCATACCTTACCTGTCCTTTCCAAAACTTAATTTAATATAGCATCATGCCTGCTGTTTCGTCAACCACATCATCGAGCAGGTCCTCTCCGTCAGCAGCCGTTGTGGCCAGCAGATCACATCTTTCGTTCTCGGGATGGCCTGCATGCCCCTTGACCCAGGTGTATGTAACCTTATGCGGTTCCATGGCTTTAAGAAGACGGATCCATAAATCCCTGTTAAGAACCGTCTTTTTCTGGGAATTTCTCCAGTTATTCATTATCCAGTTATCGACCCAGCCTTCGTTGAAGGCATTCGTCACATATTTCGAATCGGAAATGACCTCAACCTCGCATGGCCTGGTAAGTGCTTCAAGACCTGTTATCACGCCCATAAGCTCCATGCGGTTGTTTGTCGTCTTTTTGTATCCTGCGGAGAATTCCCTTACATGGAGCTGCCCCCTGGGATCAACATAATGTATGACTGTACCGAATCCGCCCGGCCCCTCCGGATTACTCCTTGCAGAACCGTCGCTGTATATCTTTACCTTCATCATGTCCATGTTCCCTTTTGGGTAAAGGCTTCAACCATCGCATCCGCAACTTCAATGATCCTCTTGTCGTAATCCATCACCTGAAGCAGGCGGATGGCGTTTCTTGACTGTGCCCTTCCCTCCTTGAGCAGATAATTGAACCTGACATCATCTGCAGTTACTTCCTCCGCGAAATGATAATTGGAGTAAATTCCTTCCAGTATATGGGTAAGCTCTATATCATGTGTCGCCGCAAAAGGAATACATATATCCATGGCAAGACTCTTAAGTATCTGGGTTGAAGCCGCAATACGCTCAACCGTGTTTGTTCCCCTTAACACCTCATCTATACAACATAGTACGGGAGTACCCTCATCACAGGCATCCAGTATCCTCTTAAGAGATTTGATCTCCACTATAAAGTAGCTCTCACCGTTTAAGATGGAATCATTAAGTGCCATTGAGGTATATATCTTAAACATGTTGGCCTTATAGGAAGCTGCCGGTGCATATCCAAGAGTCTGTGCCAAAAGTGCGGATATCGCAACAGCTTTTAAGAATGTGGACTTACCCGATGCATTGGAACCCGTAAGAAGTATCGGCCCATTCGCATCTATGCTGTTTTCGACAGGCTCGGAAATAAGCGGATGTATACAGTTTTTAATGCTCATTCCCGCCTTCCCGGAGTTAACAAATTCAGGTTCGCAAGACTCTTTGAGGCTTATCCTGTATGAGCCCGCAGCTATCGATGCATCAATATTACCAAGGATCGCACGAATCCTATTGATATTCTCCGTCTCATTCTTTAATTGCTTTATCAGCCTGTTTATTATTATAAGGTCGATATGGAAGAACATCTTAAGGTATTCTTCCAGGAGCATGGCCGGATTATCCATTGAAACACTGCCGCTCGTAAGCCATACCGATTTGGACAATATGCCCTTAAGGGGCTCCCGAAGCTCATTAAGACGGGAAACATCATCCTTAAGTTCCATGCAGTCAAGCTTATTTAACTTATCGATGGCCCTAAGCATCTTGGCCGTGTAATTAAATGTGACTATCTCCGGATCGATAGCCTTCTTTTTCTTAAGATATGAAGCTATTGAATATATCATGGCGGCTATGAGAAGGATCACCCCCAGAGCAGGCATGAAAAATACCATAGCGATAGAGATTGCCATAAAGGCTACCGTAATATAGTGTCCCGTATTTGATTCGGGTTCAAGAGTATTGACATATTCAAAAACCCTTGTCACCGAGGTTTTACGGTTGATCCC
>JBGUQP010000195.1:0-2869 GCA_045131145.1 Lachnospiraceae bacterium
GCCGCAAAAACGCCAAAGGGATTGGAACATCCTATCAATGCCACGACTATACCCGCAAACCCAAAGCCTTCCTGGGATGAGAAGACTGAGATACGGCTGCCCATTCCCATAAGCTGAAGAGCGCCTGCCAGGCCTCCCAGGCCTCCGGATATGGCCAGTGTTATAAGTATCGAGTTATTGACATTGATCCCACCGTAATCGGCAGCATACCTGTTATATCCCACTGCCTTAAGCCTGTAGCCGAGTGTTGTCTTGTCGATCACATGTCTTACCACAAACATCATGACTATAGCCACGAGGATACCCCAGTTTGCCGTAGGTGCAAGGCCAATATCTGCTATGAGGTTTGGCGATAAAAGGGTGCTCGCATTCACGGATATATTCTCGGTGGCCTCAGCAGTACCTGAGGAATGTATGGCCGGAAGACCTGCAATATAATTGGACAGGTAGAAAGCGATCCAGTTAAACATTATCATGGAAAGGACTTCATTTATGCCCCATACAGTCTTAAGAAGGCCTACCAGGATACCCCACAGGGCACCGGCAGCCGCTGCCGCAATAAAGCACAGGGGGATAAGTATGATCTTAGGCAGGCCGCCGCACAGGATTCCCACGCATGCCGCAGCCATTGAACCCACAACAAACTGCCCTTCTGCTCCGATGTTAAAAACACCGGTTTTAAATGAAAAGGCTACCGAAAGGCCGGTCATAATGTACGGGATCGAATAAACTATCACATATGAAAAACCTTTAAGAGAGGTTACGCTGCTTATAAGGCGTCCGTAAGCAGCTCCCGCAGACAGTCCCATAACTATGAGAAAGACTGCACCGAAAAGAAAACCCAAAAATATTGAGAGCAGGATATGCATGATCCTGCTATATACAATAGGATACCAAAATTTGTTTTTCTTTGTCATTTCGCCTTTCCTCCCGCCATCATAAGTCCCAGAGTATTTTCATCAGCCTCACTCCCGGGAATTGCACTGACGATTTTGCCGTCAAAGATAACATCGATCATGTCCGAAAGCCCCATTATCTCATCAAGCTCAAAACTCACAAGCAGGACCGCTTTCCCCTTATTGCGCTGTTCCACGAGATATTTATGAACATATTCTATAGCTCCCACGTCAAGTCCTCTTGTCGGATTTACGGCTATCAGAAGATCTTTATCGTTCTGCACTTCACGAGCGATAATAACCTTCTGCTGATTGCCTCCGGACAGGGTTCCCGCAGGACGCTTGGCGCTTTTTGAAGGACGTATATCAAATTTAAGTATCGACGAACTTGCATGTTTCGATATAGATTCCCTCTGGAGTATATGTTTTACCGAAAAAGGCTCCCTGTTAAAATTCTGAAGGATCAGATTATCTTCAACCGAAAACATGGATACAAGACCATGTTTCTGCCTGTCTGCCGGAATAGATGATACTCCGTGATCAAATCCGAATTTCGGCGGTTTGTTGAAAACATCAGTACCGTTTACAAGTACCTGACCCTTAGTTCCTTTACGAAGGCCGGTGATGACTTCCACAAGCTCTGTCTGTCCGTTACCGTCGATACCGGCTATACCTACTATCTGACCTCTCTTCACCTGAAGGTCCAGTCCCTTTACAACTTCTATACCCCGGTAATCATTACAGTGGAGATCCTTTACATCAAGCACAACATCGCCTGTTTCCTTTTCCGGTTTATCAACCTTAAAGGCAACCTTACGGCCAACCATCATTGAAGCCATTTCGTTTTCATCTACCTTCTCCACATCTACGGTATCTATGTATTTTCCTGCACGTATTATCGTGCAGAAGTCGGCAGACTGCTTTATCTCCTTAAGCTTATGACTTATAAGGATGATGCTCTTGCCATCCTTTACCAGTCCTTCCATTATGGCGATGAGCTCTTCTATCTCCTGTGGAGTAAGTGATGCGGTAGGTTCATCGAGGATCAGGATATCGGCACCCCTGTAAAGAGCCTTAAGGATCTCCACACGCTGCTGCATGCCAACCGAGATATCTTCAATCTTTGCATCCGGATCGATAGCCATCCCATATCGCTCGGATATCTCAACAACATTCTTCCTCGCCGCTGCCATATCAAGTTTGATATTCTTCGTTGGCTCTGTTCCGAGGACGATGTTTTCCGTGACTGTGAACGGCTGTATAAGCATAAAATGCTGATGGACCATACCAATGCCCGCATCGATCGCATCCCTCGGGTTATTCATCTCTATTTTCTTACCGTTAACCAGGATATCGCCGGAGGTCGGCTTCAAAAGGCCGTAGAGCTGGTTCATAAGAGTTGACTTGCCTGCCCCGTTCTCACCGAGAATTGCATGTATCTCACCCTTGTGAACAGTGAGATTGATCCCGTCATTAGCTGTAAAATCACCGAACTTCTTCACGATGTTTCGCATTTCTATAACGGGCGTGTTCATATCCACATATTGCTTAGACACTAGGATTACCCCCTATAATAATGCATCCGCTCCCATATAATGAGAGCGGATGCGGGATTAAATATCTTATTTAAGTTCAAACTGAGGACAATCTGCAACAGAGGTAGGAACTGTCTTCTTACCGTCTATAATGTCCTTCTTGGCTGCCTCAACCTTCTCAAGTACATCGGCAGGAATATGGTCACGGGTAGGTGCAAGGTCAACACCGCCGTTTGACAGATCATACCTATGCTCACCTGCAGCAAATGTTCCATCCTTAACAGCCTTGGAAATATCCTGTGAAGCAACATCTACACGCTTCATGGCGGAAGTGATCACATGATCGGGAGCAAGGTTACTCTGGTCTGTATCAACTCCGATAGCCCAGATTCCTTCTTCATTACAAGCCTCGATAACACCCATGCCGGTACCGCCTGC
>JBGUQP010000196.1:0-2273 GCA_045131145.1 Lachnospiraceae bacterium
CGTAAATATCCGCATTATCTGATCATGCATGAACCGCTGCACGTCATAACGCTCCTTTTCATCACACATGAACTTTACTCTCAGCTCAACCGAATGATCCGCAAAATTCTCTATACCCTGGCATACGGGTATGCTCTTTAAAAACCTGTTATCTTCATAGAGCTGCAGGAATTCCCCGTTCAGTATCTTCTTTATACGCTGATGGTCTTCATCATAAGGGACCGGGATATTGTAATATACAATTGAATATTTCATGGACATGTTTGCAAATGACTTTAACTGGTTGTTGCAGATAATACGGATATTCTGATTATCGTCCTCATATCTGGTAACCCTCAGTCCTATATCCACGATCTTACCCCTTACGCCTTCTATCAGAACGTAGTCACCGACATGGATCGAGCCTTCCATGACAATGAATATTCCCGCCAGCAGGTCGCCGACAAGGCTCTGCGCGCCAAGGCCGACTACCACGGACAGGATGCCGGCCGATGCAAGAAGCCTTGTAGCATCAATACCGATGAGGTAGAAGCAGTAGAATCCGACGATTATTATCACCCCGGCCTTAATAATGGAAGTGGAGAGATGCATCATCGTTTCAACCCTGCTCCCAAAGGCCTCGGCTATCAGGTTTATAACATGCTCAAAGACCTTTAATATCAGGCCCGTGAAGATCAGCATGACTATTACGGCCGACAGGGAAAAAATATGGATACCCCTGTCCCAATCGCCGCTCATGATATAGACTATCGCGGAATTTGAGCCAAAATGATACGCCTCGTAGGATATTGCCGCAATAAAGACGGTGCCTCCGAGCAGAAGCGCATGTTTGATAAGAAGTTCGAACTTCTGTGTAGGTGTACTGTTCTGCCAGTTCCTGGATGATTCCCAGTGTCCGAACACCGCAAGAGGATCATTCTCCTCTCTTTGCAGTTCATCCACGTCCATATCCCGTATGAGCAGGGTAAAGAAAGACAGGATCAGCATGAGGACAAATCCGAATGATGCACAGAAAATGGCCGTGATAAAGCTGCTGTAGTACAGCCTGTCCGTCGGCATCTCCGTTGCGATATAGTATTCACCTGCAGGCCTGAAGCTCTGAAGATATCTCTTTCCGTTTATTCTCTGAAAACCGTTGTATCTTCCGGAAAAAGCATTATCGGATATTCCCAGTTCACCGGCATCCTTACCCACCATTGATTCCACACCTGAATAGAAAACCCTGTAGGTTTCATCTGCGGCATCATACATAAAGCCTATCAGAAAACCTTCAGCCGATATCTGTGTGTTTGACAGGACATATTCCGGCTTGGCACTTTCAATGGCAATATCCTGGTCTTCAGGATCCAGCTCTATCTGGAGAAGGCCCCTGTGCTTTGTTATCGCACCGGCCTGCTTATCATCTCCGCTATGCTTTAGGAAATCCGAATATCTGACAAACCTGGTCTTTCCGTCTTCATCAAGGCAGGTGTAGTAATCAAATGCACAGCCTATAAACTGCGAGTAGATCCCCTCATCCGAAACCATGGGATTCTGGATTATGACATCCCTCTTTCCTTCGAGGATTTCCCAAAACTCATAAGACTGGTCATTTTCATTCCTGCTGATCGAAAACCTCCAGAAGTCTGATGAAGTGGCCATTGTATAGCCGGCATCCGAAATAAGATATATGTTCTTGACATAATTGGAATCCCGCAGCTTTTCAAGCGCCTTGGAATTGCTGATGACTCTCACGGGATTATTGTATTCATCCTTAACGACATCACGGCCGCCGCTTTCGCCCGTGTTCCCAAGTGTCATAACCCCTTCACTCTCACTTGCGAAATCAAAATACTCATCACCGTGCAGAGCCACAATGAAAGCCAAAAGCTTGGCACGGCTTTCAGACTGCATATTATAGTAAGCCGTAAAGTCATCCTGCATATACAGGCTCTCTTCCACGTCCGTAGATATCTCTTCCACGATCGAAACCGATTCCGAAAAAGCCCCTGACAGCTTCATGAGCGCCTGAACATATAAGGCCGATAAAAAGATAAGAAGAACCGAAGTCAAAATGACAGGTATTATCTTGCGGCCGAGTGTCCTGCTGTAGTATATGGGTACGCCCCTTGCGTAAAACAGCCTGACACGAAGCTGTTCATCACCGTTTCTGAGCATCTCCGAACGGACAAAAGACGAATATGCCGCAATAAGTATCAGAAAAATAAAGAGAAGACACAGATTCCATAAAATGACGGGGAAATTGCTCCCGTACATATCGGCCGTCGGGATGC
>JBGUQP010000197.1:0-15840 GCA_045131145.1 Lachnospiraceae bacterium
GCGAGAATAAAGATGCAGGATGTAAGGGTTCCGTACCTCTTCCTTACAACCGTGGCCCCGAGGATCATGGTGAGGATCATGGGCACGGCGCTGGTCATCTTCATTACGGGAACGCTGTAGCCGAAGAAATCGGTTGACAGCTTTAGAAGGATATTGTAAAGGGGAGGCAGGGTGTCCGCCATCGACCGCCTTATAACCTCCGGCATGTCGGCATTTACAAGGGAAGCCGTGAAGGCTTCATCCAGCCACACATTGGAATTAAAGGTAAGGGAAATATAGATAAAGCCGCCAAGGACAACAAGAAGCCAGGGAATCAGGATACCGGATACCTTTATATCCTTTTTCTCCTTTTTTTCTTTCTCTTTTTTTACTTTCTTCCCTTTTTCTTCTTTTTCCGAAGCCTTCGAATTTTTACCGTTTATCTCCACGGTATCATTACCGGACAGATCAAGGTAAATTATGTCGTCTTCGCTTTCATCGGATTCTTTGTATACTTCATCGCTGTAGAGATCGTCATCGGATTCGCCGGATTTCTCCGTTTCTTTTTCATTATCTTTAACGGTATCTGCAGGCTTTTCTTCTACAGGCTCAGAACCATTTTCGTCAACAGAGTCTTCTTTATTTTTTCCGTCTTCGGCTTTATCTTTGGATACGGATACAGCTTCTCCCTGTGATGCTTCCGGTGATTTATCATCAGTATGGTCGGGTTCTGCTTCCGGTGACTTATCATCAGTCTGATCCTGTGATGCTTCCGGTGATTTATCATCGGCCTGATCCTGCTCTGCATCCAGATCTTCTATATCTTCTTCTCTTATTATGTTATCGGGAGTATCCGTGATATCCCGCTTTTTCTTTTTGTTATTTTTGCTCATTCTGTCCTCCGGTTAAGATATGATACGATTGTAACCATTTTTATTATGATTTTCAAATGTTTGGGCAAATTTCACAAAAATTGTTACAGAAAAGTAACTTTATGCCTTTATTTTTTGGTAAGTTTGTATTAGAATAACTATATGTATGGGTAAAGGAGAAGGATTATGATTTCTAATCAGATTCTGCAGACCACGATAGACGGATTGAAGAATATCACGAAGATGGAATTGGGGGTAATAGATACCGAGGGTAAGATTTTAGCGGCTACTTTTAAGGAGCCTACGGAATTCAAGGCCGCAGCAGCTAATTTTACCGCATCGCCTGCGGACAGTCAGGAGATCCAGGGACATCAGTTTTTTAAGGTTTATGACGAACTCCAGCTTGAATATATAGTTGTAGCACAGGGAGGATCGGAGAACGCTTACACGGTCGGCAAGATAGCATCCTTCCAGATACAGAACCTGCTTGTTGCTTATAAGGAGAGGTTTGATAAGGATAACTTTATCAAGAACCTGCTTCTTGACAACCTGCTTTTGGTAGATATTTACAACAGGTCGCAGAAGTTAAGGATTGAGACGGATGCGCGAAGGATCGCCATAGTTGCCGAGGCGGTAAACGATAAGGAGAATAATTCGCTCGAGGCAGTAAGGAGCTTCTTTGCGGGCCGGACCAAGGACTTCATCACAGCGGTTGATGAGGACAACATCATAATCATCCGTGACCTTGGGCAGAGTGAGGATTACGAGGATGTTGCCAAGGCAGCAAACCAGATATACGATCTCTTTGTTGCCAAGGGACATAAGAACCTGCATGTTTCCTACGGAACGATCGTGGGAGAGATAAGAGAGGTGAGCCGGTCCTATAAGGAGGCCAAGATGGCCCTTGATGTCGGCAGGATCTTTTTCGATGAGAGAAGTGTTATCGCATACAGCGAACTGGGTATAGGACGTCTTATTTACCAGCTTCCGATACCCTTGTGCAAGATGTTCATAAAGGAAATATTCGACGGCAAGTCTCCGGATGATTTCGATGAGGAGACGATCATGACCATTAACAAGTTCTTCGAGAACAGCCTTAATGTGTCGGAGACCAGCCGCCAGCTCTATATCCACAGGAATACGCTGGTTTACAGGCTTGATAAACTGCAGAAGACAACGGGCCTTGACCTCAGGGTGTTCGAAGATGCGATAACATTCAAGATAGCCCTGATGGTTGTTAAATATATGAAATACATGGAGGATTTTGACTTCTAAATTTCTATTTGCGGGTATATGTATGTGCAGGTATTTGACCGTGCTTGCACGAAGGAAAATACCTGCATATACATATGTATCCTGCGAAGCAGGAATTCCATCCGACATGAGTAATCCAGCACGAAGTGCGATGAGGACGCGAAGCGGACGTGATTACGAATGGAAGGAGGGGATCCCGCAAATATAGATCTATTTATAGTATATTTAGGGAGGGAGTATAAATGATCACACTTGAGAATGTCAGCAAGAGCTATACCAGTGATGGTATGCCCGCACTTAATAATGTAAGCCTGCACATTGATAAGGGGGAATTCGTATTTATAGTAGGTGACTCGGGTTCGGGTAAGTCGACCATGATTAAGCTGCTGCTTCGGGAGCTTACTCCAACGAGCGGCCGCATCATAGTCAACAATTTCGACCTGTCCAAGTTAAGGAGACGCAAGATTCCCAAGTACAGGAGAAATATCGGAGTCGTATTCCAGGACTTCCGTCTGTTAAAGGACCGCAACGTTTATGAGAATGTTGCCTTTGCCCAGCGCGTCATTGAGGTACCCACAAGACAGATAAAGAAGAATGTTCCCGCCATGTTATCACTCGTGGGACTTCCCGAGAAGTACAGGAGCAAGACCAAGGAACTCTCCGGTGGTGAGCAGCAGAGGGTTGCCCTTGCAAGGGCGCTTGTAAACAATCCGCCCATCCTGCTTGCGGACGAGCCGACGGGTAACCTCGATCCCAGGAATTCATGGGAGATAATGAAGCTTCTTGAGGAAATAAACCGCAGGGGTACTACGGTCGTTGTCGTTACCCATAACAGGGAGATCGTCAATGCAATGCGCAAGCGTGTTATCACGGTTAAGAAGGGTATCATAGTCAGTGATGAGGAGGAGGGTGAGTATATAGATGAAGATTAGTACTTTTGTTTTTACATTCAAACAGGGTTTTAAGAATATTTTCAGGAATAAGATCTTTTCCCTTGCAACTATTGCAACTATAGCAGCCTGTATTTTCCTATTTGGTGTCTTTTATTCGGTTGTTGAGAATGTAAGGTATTCGATCGAGAAGGCTGAGACCAATGTAGCGGTAACGGTTTTCTTCGATGAGGATATCACAGATGCAAGGATCCAGGAGATCGGCGACATGATCAGGTCCCGTCCGGAAGTGGCTTCCGTAGAATTCGTATCTGCTTCCGAAGCCTGGGAGGCATTCAAGGTGGATTATCTGGGTGAATATGCGGACGGTTATGAAGGAGACAACCCCCTTGAGGGAAGCGAGAACTTCGAGATATATTTAAGGGATGTGTCCAAGCAGACCGAGCTGGTTAATTATCTTGGGACTGTACAGGGAATCCGTGAGATCAACCATTCGGATGTTACAGCCAATATCCTTACCCAGTTCAATAAGCTCTTAAGCTATGTTTCGCTCGGTATCATCGGCATACTGCTTGCGGTATCCCTCTTCCTTATAAGCAATACGGTTGCAATGGGTATCGCGGTCCGCAGGGAGGAGATAGGTATCATGAAGCTTATCGGAGCGACTGACTTTGTCGTAAGGTCGCCCTTCCTTATAGAGGGTATCCTGCTCGGTATCATCGGAGCGGCTATTCCGCTTATTGCAGTATATTTCATCTATAACAATATAATCATATATGCTTCGCAGCAGTTCGCGATCCTTAACGACCTGATGCAGTTTAAGACAGCCAGGGAGATCTTCTCGGTACTTATCCCGGTTGCCATCTTCCTTGGAATCGGACTCGGCTTCCTGGGAAGTCTTATAACAGTAAGGAAACATTTGAGAGTGTAATATTGAAATAAGGAGAGGGGAACTCCTTATAAGGGGAAAATATGAAGGGAAAAACGTGCGTAAAGAGGGTAATCGCAGTTTTGATGACGATCGCATTAACGGCTGAGCTGCCAACGGCGCTGACGCCGTTATTTGTGCGCGCTGAGCCCCTGACCAATGACCTTATAAAACAGAGTGAGAAGGAGAAGGAAGGGGCCGAAAAGTCACGTGCACAGCTTAAGAAGGGCTTAACCGATGTTAAGCAGCTGATCGCCGATCTTGAATCCGCCAAGGGAGAGCTTGAATCTTATATAGTTAAGCTTGACGGAGATCTTACGATAATAGAAGAGAATATCGATATGCTGTCACAGGCACTTGAGGAGAAGCAGAAGGAGATAGATGAGACCAAGCTGGAACTCGAGGATGCCATATGGCAGAGTCAGCAGCAGTACGGACTTATGAAGAAGAGGATCCAGTTCGTATACGAGAAGGGCCAGACATCAAACATAGAGATGGTGTTGAATGCCACATCCTTTGCTGATTTTCTTAACCGTGCCGAGTATGTGAGCAAGCTGTCGGATTACGATCAGAAGATGCTCAATCGTTATATCGAGACAACCCAGAAGATAACGGATATAAAAACTGAGCTTGAAAAGGAAGAGGTTGAACTTGAGGAAGACAAGAGAGATCTTGAATCCGAACAGGCGGCACTGGAGGAACTGATATCCCAGAAGGAAGTCCAGATAAAGTCATACCAGACAGATATAAATAACAAGGAAGCAGCCGTAAAGGAATATGAGGCTGAAATAGCCGCACAGAATGAGATAATCAAGACCCTGGAGAACAGGATAGCCGAAGAGAGAAAGAGGCTGGAAGCCGAGAACAAGAAGCTTCGAAGCTATGACGGCGGCATGTTCAAGTTCCCGTGTCCTTCATATACCAGAGTGTCGGACGATTACGGAACAAGAATGCATCCCATATTGAAGGTTCAGAAGTTCCACAACGGTATCGATCTGGCAGCACCTTCGGGTTCACCGATCCTGGCTGCTTACGACGGTGATGTTGTCGGAGCGGGTTATTCATCCAGTATGGGTAATTACGTGATGATAGATCACGGAGACAGCCTTATAACCATCTACATGCATGCATCCAAGCTGTATGTATCAACCGGACAGAGCGTCAGCAAGGGACAGAAGATAGGCGCGGTGGGATCGACAGGCCGCAGTACGGGTCCCCACCTGCATTTCGGAGTACGACAGAACGGGGATTATGTAAGTCCCTGGAAGTTTTTGAAGTAGACCATAAGGGGAACCGCTTGCGGTGGAGTCCTTATGACATAAGTATTCAAAAGACAATAAGGAGCAGTAATGACTGAAAAAGAACAGAAAAGCCTTGTAAACAAGGGCCGTTTACAGGGCTTTATAATAACTTTTGCAATAATGATGGTCATTTTTATCATGGCCGGAATCGTGTTTGTTTTTGCGATGATAGGTAACGGGCAGTTCAATTCATCACTGCTCTACGGGAAACCGTCCGATTCGATAATAGACAAGCACACCGAGCAGAAGCTTGACACGCTTCAGTCCATAATAGAGAAGAATTACCTGTCGGATTATACTAAGGAAGACCTTGAGAACGGCCTATACAAGGGGCTTATGGAGGGCCTGGATGATCCTTACTCGGTATATTATACCAAGGAGGAATACGACGAACTTACCGAGGACTCGGAGGGAGTATTTGAGGGGATCGGTGCATATCTGTCCCAGGATCCCGAAACAAAGGTTGTAACGGTTACGAGGCCCATTCCGGATTCGCCTGCCGAGAAGGCCGGGATACTGGCCGGAGATATCATTGTCGAAGTGGACCGTGAGAATGTTGAAGGCGATGACCTTAACATCACGGTTGCCAAGATCCGCGGCAAGGCCGGCACCAAGGTCAATATAGGCTTAAAGCGCGAGGGCAGGGACGGAGTGATCCGCTACGATATCGTAAGGGCCAAGGTTGAGTCCATGACCGTTGACTCGAAGATGCTTGATAACAGCATAGGATATATCCAGATAATGGAATTCGACGACATAACGGGTAAGCAGTTCACCAAGGCGCTTAATGAGTTAAGACGTGAAGAAATGCGCGGACTTATCATAGACCTTAGAGATAATCCGGGCGGTAGCGTAAATACCTGCGTGGAGATAGCCGATGAGCTCCTTCCCGAAGGAATGATAGTATATACCGAGGAGAAGGACGGGACCAGGGATGAGTATACATCCTCGGGAGAGAATTATTACGACGGTCCTCTTGTACTTTTGGTAAACGGCAATTCCGCATCGGCTTCCGAAATCGTGACTGGTGCTGTCAAGGATTACGGGATAGGAACGATACTTGGAACCACCACCTACGGCAAGGGCATAGTTCAGAGGATACTTCCCTTGGGTGACGGTACCGGAGTTAAGCTTACGATAGCCAATTATTTTACTCCAAACGGCAACAATATCCACGGGATAGGTATTGAGCCGGATGAGGAGCTGGAACTTGACGTTGACGCATATCTTGAGGATGGCACGGACAACCAGCTTGACAGGGCAGTTGAGATAATCGAAGAGAAGTTAAAGTGATCGGGTAATCTATATGGACAAAGGAAACGTAATAGAAGGACGTCCGGGTTCTCCCAGCTACGCGATAGGGAAGCTCTACGTATATGAACGCAAGGCATACCGCCCGCCTCATGTAACGGTTGAGGATACATCTGCCGAGCTTAAGAGGTTCGACAGGGCCAGGCAGGAAGCCATAGACAGCCTAAGTATCGCCTATGAGAGGACCAATGAGCGTGCGGGTGCCCAGAATGCCGAGATATTCAAGGCCCATACCATGCTCCTTAAGGATGAGGAATATAATGCGCGTGTCATTAATAACATCCTTACCGACAGGATGAATGCGGAATGGGCTGTTTCCGATGCGGGAAGATATTTCTATGAGCTGTTTGCCGCACTGGATGATGAGAATGTAAGTGCCAAGGCGACAGATATCAAGGACGTAACAAACAAGCTTATCAGGCTGCTTACCGGAACGGACAATTCGCCGGAGATAAATGAGCCTGTGATCCTTGCATCTCCCTATCTGACTCCGTCGGAGCTTGTTCAGATAAAAAGGGAGAACCTAAAGGGCATAGTCATGCTCGAAGGGTCTCTGTATTCACATGTCGTGATCCTGGCAAGGACAGTGGGGATCCCTGTCGTGCTGGGTGTATATATGCCCGAGAGCCTTACCGGACATGAAGCCATAATAGACGGTGTGAGCGGACAGGTATTTACCGATCCCGATCCCGGACTTAAGGAGAGATACAGCCTTCTTATTGACGAAGAGGCCCGTGCCGATTCCGAACTTAAGAAATACATCGGACTGGAAACGGTCACCAGTTACGGAAGGAAGGTCAGCCTTCTTGCCAATATAACAAGTCTTGATGACGCAGAGTATGCCCTGGAGTGTGACTCTGAGGGTATAGGCCTTACAAGGACGGAATTCATGTTCCTTAACAGGGACACGCTTCCTACAGAAGAGGAACATTTCAATGCCTACAGGGAGATAGTAGAGCTGTGCGCCGGTAAGAGTGTGGTATTCCGCACCCTGGATATCGGTTCGGATAAGGGAGGAGCCCTGCTTAACCTTAAGCATGAGGAGAATCCCGCACTTGGCAAGCGGGGTATCCGTGTCAGCCTTACCAACAGGGAGCTGTTCATACCACAGCTTAAGGGAATCCTCAGGGCCGCGGCTTACGGGGATGTATCGGTCATGTATCCCATGATAACATCAGGCGGCGAGATATTAAGGATCGACCATATGATGGAGAAGGCCATGGATGAGCTTGACCGCGAAGGAGTTCCTTACGGCGAGGTGAAACAGGGAATAATGATCGAGACACCCGCTGCGGCAATGATATCCGATGAGCTGGCTGCCATGGTGGATTTCTTCTCGATAGGGACCAATGATCTTACCCAGTTTACCCTGGCCCTTGACAGACAGAACAGGGAACTGGCGCAATTCTACAATCCCATGCATGAAGCAGTGATGAGGATGATACAGCTGACTGTCGACAATGCTCATGAAGAGGGCATACCGGTTACCGTATGCGGTGAACTGGCTTCCGACCCTGATGCTATAGTCCGTCTTGTTGATATGGGGGTTGATGCCCTGTCCGTATCACCCAAGAGCCTGTTAAAGGTCAGGAAGGCCATATGTGAGATGTGATGAGCTGCGATCATGTGTGATCATCTATGATCATATGTGGTCGCAATTCTAATAGAAGATATAATAATCACAGAAAAAAAAGAACGGAGGAAAAAATATGATCTCATGGAAGAACCTGGATACTCTTGCAAGCTTTAAGGAGCTTGGCAATAAGAAAAAGGTATCCGTAAAGGAAGTAATGACCGGAGAAAACGGAGGGGAAAGGGCCAAGAAGTACTCGGTACCCATGGCATGCGGTATGGATTTTAACTTTGCCGCCAAGGCTGTTGATGATGATATCCTTAAAGGCCTTGCCGATCTTGCGGCTGAAGCAGAGCTTGCGGACAAATATGCGGCTCTTTACAACGGTGAAGTCATTAATACGGGAGAGAAGAGGCTTGTCCTTCATCAGCTCACCCGCGGACAGCTGGGAGACGATGTTGTATGTGAGGGAGTCAACAAGCGTGACTTTTATGTGGAGCAGCAGAAGAGGATAGCTGATTTTGCAGGGAAGGTTCACGACGGAACGATAGCCAATGAAAAGAGTGAGAAGTTCACGACAGTTGTTCAGATAGGTATCGGCGGTTCGGACTTAGGTCCCAGGGCCATCTACCTTGCCCTTGAGAACTGGGCCAAGAAGACAGGTAACTTCAGGCTTGAAGCCAGGTTCATAAGCAACGTCGATCCCGATGATGCCGCAGCGGTCCTTAACGGTATAGATGTTGCCCATTCACTCTTTGTCCTTGTGTCCAAGTCAGGCACGACGCTTGAAACGCTTACCAACGAA
Organism: Lachnospiraceae bacterium; assembly: GCA_045131145.1. GTDB lineage: Bacteria > Bacillota > Clostridia > Lachnospirales > Lachnospiraceae > UBA2868. Next base: position 8,914 of record JBGUQP010000197.1, read on the forward strand.
AGCTTCGTCAAGGACGCACTTAAGAAGGCAGGTCTTGATCCCAGCAAGCATATGATCGCGGTTACAAGCCAGACATCACCTCTTGCGGGCAACAGCGATTACCTTGATGCCTTCTTTATGGATGATTATATCGGCGGACGTTTCTCATCCTGCTCGGCAGTGGGAGGAGCGATATTGTCGATCGCCTTCGGTGCTGATGTATTCGCGAAATTCCTTGAGGGTGCGGCAGAAGAGGATAAGCTTGCGACCAATAAGGATATACTTAAGAACCCTGCAATGCTTGATGCCCTTATCGGGGTGTATGAGAGGAACATACTGGGTTATGACTGCACAGCGGTCCTTCCCTACTCACAGGCGCTTTCAAGATTCCCCGCTCACCTTCAGCAGGCGGACATGGAGTCAAACGGCAAGTCGGTCAACAGGTTCGGCGAACCCGTTAATTACAAGACCGGTCCCGTTATCTTCGGTGAGCCCGGGACCAACGGACAGCATTCCTTCTACCAGCTCCTCCATCAGGGGACCGATATCATCCCGCTTCAGTTCATCGGCTTTAAGAACAGCCAGATAGGAACCGACGTCGATATCCAGGGATCTACCAGCCAGCAGAAGCTGTGCGCCAACGTTGCGGCCCAGATAGTTGCTTTTGCCTGCGGTAAGGATGATGATAATGCAAACAAGAAGTTCGAAGGAAACAGGCCTTCGAGCATAATCATAGGCGACAAGCTCACACCCGAGGCAATGGGTGCCCTGCTGTCCCACTTCGAGAATAAGATCATGTTCCAGGGATTCTTATGGAATGTTAACAGCTTCGACCAGGAGGGTGTCCAGCTGGGTAAGGTGCTGGCCAAGAAGGTGCTCGCCCATGAGACGGACGGAGCCCTGAAAGTATACAGTGATTTATTAAACATATAAAAAATGAAACAGCGGGGACGGTTCCTCGGTTCATTTTTATCAGAAACTACTGAACAAACAGTTAATTATCTGAAAAATGAACCGAGGAACCGTCCCCATGTTTCATTTTATACAGTATATTGCGATAGATCTGAATTTATCTCATCCGAATACTGGTTAAGATTCTCGGAAATATTGGTTATATTTGCGGTTTCTGCACGCAGCTTGTTGTTCTCGCTGACGATCATATCGCTGAGACTTAGAACTTCATTGATGCTTGATGCCTGTTCCTGAGTGGTTGCCGCATTATTGGATGCAACATCGTTTATCTTCTCGATGCCGCTTGCGATCTCGATGATGCCATCGGTTGCTTTGGCTACGTCACCGTAGATCAAGTTGAACGATTCGTTGGCTTCCGAAACGCCGGTCATGCAGGCTTCCATATCTTTCGCACATATGTCTGCCTTCTTGTTGATATCCACGATATTCTTGGTTATGTCCTCAACCAGCCTGCGGATGGTCTCGGTTGCGTTGGATGACTGATTGGCAAGGGCGCCGACTTCGGTTGCAACAACCGCGAATCCCTTACCCATCTCACCTGCTCTTGCAGCCTCGATCGAAGCGTTAAGTGACAGGAGGTTGGTCTGCTCGGATATAGCGTTGATCGTATCCGTAATTCCCGTGATCTCCTCGACTGATTTCGCCGTGGCACGTATGAGGGTTGTAAGCTCGCCTATCGTGTCGTTAAGAGTGCTTACGTTCTTGGTCATGCTCTCCATCTCATCCTTACCCTTGGCTGATGCTTCGAGGGTTTCATCACACAGGTTCTTGACATTCTCGGCATTGACCGCGAGCATTCCGGAAGTCGATGCAAGCTCCGTAGCCGCATGCGCGATATCCTCGATGGATGCGTTCATGTCGGACAGGGTGGAGTTGAGCCTCTCTATTGATTCGCCCTGGTTCTGGTTTGCGTCGGAAAGCACATGGGAAATATCGAAACACTCGCCTGCCCGGTTGTTCATCGCACCGGAAATATTCGACAGGCTGTTAAGTGTTGTCCTCATCTTGCCTATGTATTCATTCAGGCTCTCGGAGAGAGTCGTGATCTCGTTGTTGCCCTCGGGAACGAGTGTAACGGTAAAGTCACCCTTGCTGATATCCGTAATACGCTCGGTTACCGTGGTAACAGGGTTTATAGCCTTGTTCAGAATGTAGTATACAATGATCGAGAACAATGCAATGAGGATTATGGCGCTTACGAAAGTCACCACCATAACCTTTACGATCATGCCGCTTAAAAGACTTGAAGGAACCGCACTTACTATTGCCCATGAGGTATCCTCTATGTCGGTTGATGTAAACATCATTGAGCCGGCTGCGGTCTTGGCCGTTACAACCTTACCCTCACCTCCGGTTGCCGATGTATCCATGGAATCAAATACAGGTGCAAGTCCTGCCGCTACAGGATCGGTAGTGTCGGCAAGAGTCTGTCCGACGCTGTCAGTAACATTACTTATAAGAATGTCCTTGGTTTCCTTATTTATTATGTAGTACCTGGCATCGGGAGAGATGGACTGGAAGGAGTTAACCATCTTGGCAACCTTGTCAAAGTTGATATCGCTGCTGAGTACCACACCGTCCCTTACCATTACGGCACAGGCAAGACAGGTCTTACCGGTTGATGCATCCACATAGGGTTCGGAAGAGTATATCTCACCTTTCTTGCCGATCGCACCCTTATACCAGGGCCTGTCGGTGAATTCAAATGTATCATCGGGAATCCAGCCGGAACCGTCGAGGAAGGTGTTGTCATCGCCGAATGCCATATACACATCCTGCGAGTCGGGATCGGATGCCGTGATCTTAAGGAGCATTGCCAGCATGTCATCATGCGAAGGCTCCGGAATATTCCTTATTACATCAGCTGTTTGGCCTACTCTCTCTTCAATGTTGCTCCACCAGCTGTGTACTTCACTGGCATAACCCACGGATTCCCTTGCCAGGATCCCGTTTGTCAGTGACTGGATGTTATCTGATGCAAGCTTGATGCTTATCTGCGTGATGATCACGATGATGATCGCTACATAGATGATCATCTTGGCCAGAAGTGATTTTTTCAGTGATTTTCTTTTCTTCTTGTTCATATTCTGTCATCTCTCCTTAAAAAAGTGATAGTATAGACATTTTATCACAAAACGTCATATTTGCAACAAACCAGGGATGTTTTATAAACATTTTTGTTGATTTTGCATATAATTTAGTACATAATTTTTGAGGGGGATAGTAGTAAGGAGGTAACATGGCAGCTGTAAAAACCGAATTTACCGAATTTATTGCGGGGGATATCAGGAAATATGAAGGCATATGGATGCCGCTTAAGAGCGGGATCATAAGACGTACCCTTGTCAGATGGGCGAAATGCAAGAATATGCATCCCAATCCCGGAGATGAATTCTGCTTCCCGGATATAGGACCCAATTATACCATCATATCCGATTACGAGAAGCAGATGAGGAATGCCATATCGCACGGATACGGTCCCTGGGAGAAGCTGAAAGACCGCATCATGGTCGAAAGGATGTATCCGGAAGGATATATGATCATAAACGGACATCACAGGTGGGCTGCCGCATTGAGGGTCGGCCTAAAGAGGGCACCCATCAAGATCTTAAATCTTGTCCATGAAGATGATATTGTGAATATAATCGAGAAGTCCGTAAACAATAAACGGGTTACGATAGACCTTAATGAACTGGTATTTGTAAATGAAGCCGAACATCCCGTTGAGAAGAAGCTTCCTTTCCCTGCAAATATGAAGTATAAGGAAACAATAAGGCTGGGATTCCCGGCCCTGTGCCGGTTCCTTCAGGGAAGGGGCTATGATGTATGGGTATTCACCTCCAACATCTGCTCTGTGGACTATATCGAGGCTCTTCTTTCGAAACATCATATTAAACCGGATGGGATAATAACCGCTTCGGGCAGGATTGAGAATACGACTGAGGAGAAGAAAAAACACGTTAAGGAAATAATCAATAAAAAATATGTCAAAACCCTGAACCTTTATAATGATATGGTCATATCCATCGACAGCCGGTCAGGCGACTACGATCAGATCCCGCTTGAGACTTCGGACCATGACTGGGCAGCTGCGGTTGAGAGTGCGGTCAGGAAACTTAACGACGATGATAAAGAAGAAAACAAGTGAAAACGTAAACAACAAAATGCGTGTTTCCTTCGATCTTGATGAGGTCCTATTTGTCTTTCCGGAGACCCACAAGATCGAAAAGCCTCCGGGATTTCCTTTTAATAAGATATTTAAGGAAAGATTAAGGCTAGGTACACCGCGCCTTATAAACCGTCTTCAGGAGATGGGTTATGAGGTGTGGGTTTACACGTCGTCATTCAGGTCGGAGGCATATATAAAGTGTCTGTTCTTTCTATACGGTATCCGTTTTGACGGTATAGTGAACGGGACCAGGCATCTTAAGGAAGTGCAGAGGGATAATAAGGAAACGCTTCCGCAGAAGGTTCCCAGCAGATACAGGATCTCGCTTCACGTGGATGACGAAACGGTCATATGCACGCTGGGAAGGCAGTACGGATTCAACGCCTATCAGCTGGATGCACAGGATGATGACTGGGAAGAGAAGATAGTGCAGAGGGCGGAACAGATAAAAAAGAGGGAATTCCCCTCATAAATATATCATCGGCTTAAGAGTGCAAAGCCGGGAAAAGGAGAGAAGATGGCTGATAAAAAAATACCCGTTATAACGATCAACAGGGAATACGGCGCAGGCGGAAGGACCCTTGCGGCCATTCTTTCACAAAAGCTTGGGATCCCATATTATGATAAGGATTTTGTAACGAAAACCGCGGAGGAGAGCGGTTTTGACACGGAAGATGTGAAACGTGAAGGAGAGGAGATAAGCAAGCCTTCTCAGATACTGAAAGATTTCTTAAACAGTGCCGTTTCCTACAGCAGTTCCCATGATGAGATATTCAAGGCAGAGAAGAAGGTTATAAGGGAGCTGGCTAAGAGTCCCTGCATAATCGTCGGCCGCTGCGCCAATCATATCCTGAAAGAGGACGGGACAGAAGCTGTGAGCATATATCTGCACGGTCCGGAGGATGTAAGGCTAAAACGTGCCCTGGAGCTTGCGGAATATGGTAATGTAAAGCCTGAAAAATACATGGAAGATCGTGACAATAAGCGCCGGAATTTCTATAAGTATTACACAGGATCCGAGATTTTTGATGCATCGAATTATACATTCACTTTTGACGTGGGAAAGGTCAGCATCCCTCAGTGTGCGAAGATGATCCTTGACCTGATAAATAATAACTGATGGAGGGAGAGATAATGAAGAAAAAAACCATACGACTGTCCTTAAGTGTGCTCCTTATCATTTCCATGTTAAGCTTCACCGGATGCGGAGGCCAGAGGATGATGATGGGAACGGGAGGAACTTCCGGAACCTATTACGCATTCGGAGGAGTTCTTGCACAGTACATGACAGACTATACGGATTATAGGGTGACGGCGGTCTCTACCGCGGCATCCAAGGCAAACATCCAGAGTATAGGTGACGGAGACTACCAGATTGGCTTTACCCAGTCGGATGTAATGAACTACGCCTGGGACGGCAGCAGGTCCTTCGAAACAGACGGCCCATGCAGGGACTTCCGTGTGCTCGGAGCCCTCTATGCCGAGACCGTGCAGCTTATAACAATGAAAAAGGATATAAAGAGTGTAAGCGACCTTAAGGGGAAGAGCGTTTCCATCGGCGCACCCGGTTCGGGAGTGTACTTTAACGCAATGGATGTGCTCGAGGGAGCAGGCCTTAGCGTTGAAGATATCAAGCCGCAGTATCAGAGCTTTGACGACAGTAAGGAGGCACTGAAGGACGGACAGATAGATGCGGCCTTTATCGTTGCCGGTGCACCTACATCGGCGATCACGGAACTGGCAACGACAAACGGGGTATTCCTGATACCCATAGAAGGGAAACTAAGGGATGATATCATGGGCCTGTGTCCTTATTATGCACCGCTTGTGATACCGGCCGATACATATCCGGGTCAGAGCGACCCGATCGAAACGATCACCATAAAGGCCACCCTGATAGTTGATGCCGATCTTGATGCCGATCTTGTGCATGATCTTACGGCTGCGGTCTTTGACCATGCGGAAGATATCAGTAAAGAGAACGCCAAGGGTGAAGAACTGTCGATAGATAATGCCACGTCGGGAATAACGATACCCTTCCACGAAGGCGCTGCCCGCTATTATAAGGAGCATGGCGTTTCGGTGACTACGGAATAATAAAGGAAACTATGAGGAGGACTTATGAGCAATCAAGCAGGTGATATAAAACAGGAAATGAACAATGACCTTGATGTGGTAATGAAGAAATACGACAGGGAATCAAATGTCCGTGTGTGGACAGGAAAGCCCGCGCTGGTCGTAAAGGTTTTGCTGATCGGCTTTTCGCTTTTCTGCATATGGGTAACCCTGTTTTCGACATTCTTAGAGGAGATCAGGCTTACATCCTTTATGGGCCTTGTGGTACTTCTGGGCTTTCTTCAGTATCCGGCCGACAAGAACAATAACAGAGTCAATCACATGCCCTGGTATGATATCCTGGGGATGATCCTTGGAACAGGTGCCTTTCTATACTATACCTTCAATGCCGATCAGATCATTCAGCAGGGCACAAGGTTCCGGCCCTATCAGATAGTGATCGCGGTTATAGGAATACTGGCCCTTTTGGAAGTGACCAGGCGAAGTGTGGGATGGCCTATCCTTATCGTGGCCCTCTTTTTCATAGTATATGCTCTGGTATACGGACTGACCAATCCCTCCTTTGTGGGAAGGGCCAAGTATCTTGTGCGTAACCTCTTCTATGCCAAGACGGGAATCCTGTCAACGCCGATCAATGTCTGTTCCAAGTACATAGTCGTATTTATCATATTCGGTGCCTTTTTGGAGCGAACCGGTATTTCGGCGCTCTTTATAAACATTGCCAACTGCAT
>JBGUQP010000198.1:0-9227 GCA_045131145.1 Lachnospiraceae bacterium
GGATGTCTTCCCCAGAGATTCTCCGTATAATATTCAAAAAACATAGAGTAGAGTTTTTTGCCGAAAGAATTAATATAAAAGTTTTCAAGATTATCTTCGGGAAGAGAGAAAAAAAGAGTTTTAAGATAAGAACATCCGACCATTACAGTGGTAAAAAAACCGAAATTCTTTATAGTCTCCGGTTTTAACGAAACAGGATAGTCATAAAATTTGGAATCAAAAAGTATGCGTGATATCCTGTGTCTTTTAAGCATTACCTCATCAGTCTTATCCGGATCTGCAATACCCTGCATTGGAAGAAACCTATCCCACCATTCATTGACTCTGGCATCCTTGGAAAAAAAGCGGTGTCCTCCCATATCCATACAGTTACCCTTATAATTTACGGTCTTTGATATGCCTCCAAGACAATCCGTTTCCTCGAGAACGATCACTTCCATATCGTCAGACTGCGCTAATAATTCATATGCAGCTGTAAGGCCGGCAGGGCCTGCTCCTATAACCACTGTCCTTTTCATCATGATGTCAGTGTATCATAAAAGGCGCTGCAAAAACAGCGCCTTTTAATACTATCAGTTTAAAAAATAATTATTTAAAAGGGTTCTCGGTAGGATAAGGAAGTGATGCCGGCTGGTTGTAGCCAATCTCACATGTGCATACGCCGATGTACTTGAATACCTCATAAAGAGCCTTTCCGAAATGTCCGAAAGCAACTGCTCCGTGATGAGGATAATTCTTCTGGATAAGTACGTGACGGTAGAAACGTCCCATCTCAGGTATAGCGAATACGCCGATACCGCCGAATGACCTTGTAGCAACAGGAAGAACCTCACCCTCTGCAACATATGCACGAAGGATGTTATCAGCTGTTGACTGCAGACGGTAGAAGGTGATAGGTCCGGGAACGATATCGCCTTCGAGAGTTCCGTTTGTAACCTCAACGGGAAGTGAACGTGCCATGATGGCCTGATACTTCATCTCGCCCTTGGTAAGCTTCTTGGAGCATGTATTACCGCAATGGAAGCCCATGAATGTATCTGTCTGCTTGTAATCGAACTTACCCTTGATGGAATCCTCATACATACACTTGGGAACCGAGTTGTTGATATCAAGAAGAGTAACGATATCATCACTTACGCATGTTCCGATGTACTCACTTAAGCAGCCGTAGATATCAACCTCACATGATACCGGAATACCCATACCGGTAAGGCGTGAGTTAACGTAGCAGGGAACGAATCCGAACTGGGTCTGGAATGCAGGCCAGCACTTGCCGGCAATTGCAACGAATTCCTTCGAACCCTTATGTCCCTCGATCCAGTCAAGGAGTGTAAGCTCGTACTGAGCCAGCTTCTCAAGGATCTCAGGCTTCTTATTACCTGCTCCGAGTTCCTCAGCCATATCCTTAACTACATCTGCGATCCTTGAATCGCCTGCATGCTTGTTGAATGACTCAAAGAGGTCAAGCTCTGAGTTCTCTTCGATCTCAACACCGAGATTGTAAAGCTGCTTGATGGGAGCGTTGCAGGCAAGGAAGTTAAGAGGCCTGGGACCGAATGATATTATCTTTAAGTTCTGAAGCGCATATACGGCACGTGCAACAGGTAAGAATTCATGGATCATATCTGCACAATCCTCAGCATCGCCTACGGGATACTCGGGGATATAAGCCTTAACATTACGAAGTGCAAGATTGTAGCTTGCGTTTAACATACCGCAGTAAGCATCGCCGCGGCCTGCCGTAGTAACAGACTCATAATCCTCCTCAGCTGCTGCGCAGAACATCTTGGGACCGCAGAACTGCTGGGCAAGCATGGTCTCTGAAATCTCGGGACCGAAGTTACCGAGATATACGCACATTGCGTTACATCCTGCCTTCTTGATATCCTCAAGAGCCTGCTGCATATGGATCTCGCTCTCGATGATGGTTACAGGGCACTCGTAAATATCAGCTGCATCATACTTCTTGGCATATGCATCTGCGAGAGCCTTTCTTCTTCTGATGGTAAGTTCAGCGGGGAAACAGTCACGGCTGACACCTACGATACCGATTTTCATTTTAGGGATGTTGTTCATTTTCCTTCTCCTTTTCATTAATTAAGTAATTCATTTCACCATGTATGATCAAACAGAGTTCTGCTCTGGTCAATCCTATTCTTCAACATTTAAGTTCTTGCCTTTAAGGCCGTTGAAAGCACCCTCGATATTTGCTTCCGGATGTCCGATAAGCCACTTGTTCCTTGCAAAAAGGAGTTTATCTTCAGGTGTTGAATCAGCCTTAAAATCAAGGTCTGTATTGGTTCCCTTGGGAAGTACGACCACTACCCTGAACTTGTTTCCGTTATAATTGCAGGGAGCATAGTGAAGTGTTGTTGCAAAACACTCAACAGCAGTACCTGCGGGAAGATGGAAGGCAACCATTTTGGATGTATCATATGAATAATCCTCTGCTATATCACCTTCAAATCCCCAGATCATAACGCAGTCGGTAACCGCTACGTTTATCTCCGAATCCCTGTGGTATTCAACTGCATTCAGAAGTACGTTATTTCCGTTGCAGTAACCTATCTGAATAGGCATTCCTCCGTAAAGGCTTTCTGCGATCTGCTTATACTCGGGACATGCCTCAAGTTCCTTAACCGAAGGAACATATACAACATCATCAGGGCAGGGTGTATTACCCATTTCCTTAATAATGTTGGAAAAATCAATCCCCTCTATAACTCTCCCATACTTCCTGAATTCAGGATCATTAACACTTAAAATCTTCACGTCACCCTCTCCTTTCTCGTACTTTGTAAGAATTACTTCGTAATTCTTTTGATACGCTCGCCGCTATGGCATCATAAGGAATCCACCGCAAGCGGTACCCCTTATGATATTTATTAGTTTAATAACTAAACTAAAATCAATCTAACACTCGGTTCGTATATTAGTCAATGCTAATTACAGCAACATTTGTTTACTTATTAAACAATATGTTATATAATTTCTTTCGAGGCATTTTGAGCATATAGAATCCGGAGGCATTCATGGTCGGAAGCAAGGAAATGATAAGGGACATCAATTCCCATCTTGTTCTGGAAACCGTATTAAATGACGGGCCTATTTCACGTGCTTCCATTTCCAATAAGACAGGGCTTACCAAGGCTACCATTTCAGCCATAGTTCCAGACCTTATAGACAGACATTTTATAAGAGAGATAGGGTCTGATGATACATCTTTGGGCCGTAAGCCCATACTTCTTGAATTTTGTAAGGAGAACGGCCATACTCTGTCGATCGACTTGGGGGTTGATACGATCACTGCATTTACGGCAGATCTTAAGGGCAATGACTGCGGTCTTAAGCTCTTTCCCAACAACTATACAAGAAGTAATATAATAAGCGGTCTTATCTACATTATTAATCTGTGCCTCGGAGAATTAAAGGAAACACCCTTTGGTCTTATCGGAATAGCCATCGGTGTTCACGGTGTGACCAACGGAAATGAGATAAGCTTTGCTCCTTATTATAACTACACCGGTCTTCCCATTGCAGATAAGCTCAGTGAACACTTCAATGTTCCGGTCTATCTTGAGAATGAAGCCAACCTGTCGGTTGTGGGTGAGAAGTGCTTCTGCTACAATGTCCCGAATATGATCGGACTTTCCGTGCATTCGGGTGTCGGTGCCGGGATCATAGTTAACGGCGAACTCTATTCCGGTATAAACGGTAATGCCGGTGAGATAGGTCACACAATAATAAACGTAAACGGCCGTAAATGTCCCTGCGGCAATCACGGCTGCCTGGAACAGTATGCTTCCGAGCGGGCCATTTTGAGTCAGTTTTCCTCAGTCAAAAGGCTTGACAAGGTTACCATCGAAGAATTCGTTTCTGCCTATAATACCGGGGACAGTCTCGCTATAGACCTTGTCAACCAGTTTGTCCTCTATATATCCGTTGCGGTTAACAATCTTTTAAACACCTTCAATCCCGATGTCATAGTCATCAATTCCGGCTTTACGATAAATATACCCGAGCTTCATGAACGCATCCGCTCACAACTTAAAAACCGGATGAACAAGTATTGTACACTCGTTCCATCCGGTCTTCAGGATATCTCCATACTCCTTGGCGGAGCATGTCTGATCATCAATAAATTCTTAGGAGTCGATTACTCTGCCCCGAACAGCGATTTCATCGTGGGATAGAGCTTCTTAAAATACTGATACCTCTTCTCATACTTAGCTGTAAGCTCAGTATCGGGCTTAACCACATCAACAACCTTTACAAGCTTATCGGCAGCTTCCTCAACAGATGCATATTCTCCGCAGCCTACCGCAGCAAGAATGGCTCCGCCGTAACCGGGACCTTCCTCTGATTCTATAACCTCAACCGGGATACCGAGAACATTGGCCATCATCTTCTTCCAAAGGGGTGATTTCGCACCGCCTCCGCAGATCTTCGTGCTCTCTATCTTAATACCCTGTGACTTTGCCACTTCGAATGAATCGCGGATACCGAAGCATACGCCCTCAAGCACTGCCTGAGTCATGTCTGCTCTTGTTGAATCCATGGTCATACCGATAAATACCGCCCTTGCATCCGGATTGTTGTGAGGCGAACGCTCTCCCATAAGGTAAGGCATGTAGTAAACATGATTCTCACCAAGCTTATCATCCGTGATCGGTGCCTGCTCTTTGCCAAAATCAGTCGTTCCGATGATATCCTCCATCCACCACTTGTTGCATGATGCTGCAGAGAGCATACATCCCATCAGATGGAAGTGTCCGTCCGAATGAGCAAAAGCATGAAGGGCATTCTTATCATCAACTACAAAGTCCTTGCTTGAAATGAATATGGTTCCGCTGGTGCCGAGTGAAATGTTGCATTTACCATCGCCTACGGTTCCGGTTCCCACAGCTGCAGCGGCATTGTCTCCGGCACCTGCGATTATCTTTACGTCCTTACTGAAGCCGAGCTCATCTGCTATCTCGGGCTTGATGTTTCCGACAACCTCATAGCTTTCGAATATCTTTGCAAGCTGTGATTCCTTGACGGAGCAGATCTCCATCATTTCCTTAGACCAGCATTTATTCTTAACATCAAACAAAAGCATGCCCGAAGCATCAGATACATCGGTACAATGAACGCCTGAAAGCTTATATGCCAGATAATCCTTCGGAAGCATTATCTTCTCTATCTTGGCAAAATTCTCGGGTTCATTTTCCTTCATCCACAGGATCTTGGGAGCAGTGAATCCGGCAAATGCAATATTTGCGGTATACTGAGACAGCTTATCCTTACCTATGACATTATTAAGGTAATCCGTCTCCTTACCGGTACGGCCGTCGTTCCATAGTATCGCAGGTCTTATTACATTATCATCCTTGTCAAGCACTACAAGCCCGTGCATCTGTCCGCCGAAGCTTATGCCTGCGATCTTACTCTTATCGCAATCGGCCGTAAGTTCCTTAAGGCCTGCCATCGACTGTTCCCACCAGTCCTCGGGCTTCTGTTCCGACCATCCAGGATGAGGAAAGCTCAAAGGGTATTCCTTCGACACTATCTTCTCGATCTTGCCGTTCCCATCCATTAACAGCATCTTTACAGCACTTGTTCCCAAATCAACTCCAATGTACAACATATTTCATCCTCCTATAAATTTATTAATGAAGACACGGGGACGGTTCTTCTGTCCCACTGCCTATAATGTTACTTCCAGTTTAACAGGTTTAACACCGCACAGCTTTACACTGTGTTCATCCGGCTGGCTTACTCCCGCATACAGCGTAAAGTTCCCGGAATCAAGTACCCTTTTCCCTTCTTCATTATATTCCATGAAAGCCTTACCTGAAACAGGAAGAGTAAGCTTCACCTCTTCTCCCGCTTTAAGGGCTGTTCTCTTAAATGCACACAGGCTGTGGTTTCTTACCGCAAGTGACGAGTCATTGTCCTTAATATATATCTGGACAACCTCTTCTACATCAACCGTACCTTCATTCTTAAGACAAACAGTCACTTTAGCTTCCGCCTTCTCAAGTAAAACATTGTCCTTCCCTGCTGCCTTAATGGCAGAAACATCTATATCGGCAGCCTTAACCGTAACCTTACCATATGTCAGTCCGAAGCCGAAAGGATACTGGGCCTCATGCTCCATATATCTATAGGTCCTTCCCTTCATGGAATAATCGGTGAATTCGGGAAGTTCATCTATCGAATTGTAAAGAGTTATCGGAAGCTTGCCGGAAGGTGAAGCCTTACCGAAGATAAGGTCGGCAAATGCCTTGCCGCCAAGGGCTCCCGGGTACCATACCTGCATTATTGCCTTGACATTTTCGGCATCCCTGGCAAATGACAGATCCATCGCCGATCCCGTCATGACAGCAAGTACTATCGGCTTACCCGTAGCTATGACAGCTCTTGCCATTATCATCTGTGCTTCAGGAAAATCAAGCGATGTCTTATCACCCGACGCATAGGAATTACCCGTATCTCCCTCTTCTCCTTCAAGGGTCTCGTCAAGTCCCATTACAAGGACTATAACATCCGAATGCTTTGCTACCGTCTTAGCCTCTGCCAGTCTGTCGTTTTCCACTGCCAGGGGTTCGACCCGGTCAAGATAGAGATGCGATCCGACGGAATACATTACGTTCACATCATCACCGACTTCATCCTGGATCCCTTCAAGCAAGGTCTTATAACGCGAAGATGTTCCATGATAATTACCGATAAGGGCAACCCTTGAATCGGCATCCGGCCCTATTACTCCTATCGTCTTGATCTCTGATTTATCAAGCGGAAGAAGCCCTTCATTCTTAAGAAGGACCATTGCCTTCTTTGACACTTCAACCGAGAAATCCCTGTGTTCCTTACATTCAACCTTCTCATAGGGAATGGAATCGTACTCACTCCCGTCGAAGAGTCCCAGCAAAAATCTTGTGGTAAAGAGCCTTACCGCTGACCTTGTAATATCTTCTTCGGTGACGAGACCATCCTCATAGGCCTTCATCATATGAATGTAGGTATTGCCGCAGTTTACATCACATCCCTTCTTAAGGGCAAGGGCTGCTGATTCTTCAATGGTCTTTGTAACCATATGATGCTCGTGAAAGTCACGGATCGCCCAGCAGTCCGAAACGTAATGTCCCTCAAATCCCCAATCACCGCGAAGGATGTCCTCCATCAGCTCTGTATGCGCACAGCAGGGCTCACCGTTGGTTCGGTTATAGGCTCCCATTACAGCTTCTACCTTAGCTTCCTTTACACACTCCTCAAAAGCGGGAAGATAGGTCTCATGCATATCCTTCTTACTAGCCCTGGCATCAAATTCATGCCTTATGGCTTCGGGTCCTGAGTGGACTGCGAAATGCTTGGCACAGGCGGCGGTACGAAGGGTATCTCCATCGCCCTGAAGTCCCCTTACATAAGCTGCTCCGAGCTTAGATGTGAGATACGGATCCTCTCCCAGAGTCTCATGCCCACGTCCCCACCTGGGATCACGGAAGATATTTACATTGGGTGACCACATGGTAAGTCCTTTATAAATATCACGGTCTCCTTCTTTTGATACGGCATTGAACTTGGCCCTGGCTTCCGTGGAAACAACGGTCCCTACCTTTTTTGTTATCTCCTCATCAAAAACCGCGGCTGTAGCAATAGCCTGAGGAAATACCGTGGCCTGGCCTGCCCTTGCCACACCGTGCAGGGCTTCATTCCACCAGTTATATGCCGGCACATTCAACCTCTCGATCGCAGGTGCATCGAAGCGCAGCTGACTCATTTTTTCTTCAAGAGTCATCTTATCTACCAGCTCAACTGCCTTTTTTCTAGCTTCTTCTCTGGTCATGCTTTTCCTTTCTTCTACATATGAAAACAATTAATTCAGTAATTAAACTAACCAAAACCATAATAACTCTTTTTGGGACTGTTAACAACAACTTTCCTCTTTAATTATCCTTTTGGCATCTGCTGTCCCTGCCCTGGGACTTTCAACGGAAATAATTGTGTACAAAAAAAAGGACGCTTCCTGCTTCCGTTACCGGAAGCAGTCATCGTCCCATGTTTATATCATATATTATATACTCTATAATCTGATAGTTTCGAGCGGTCCTAATTCTTTGACCGTTCCCTCCGTTCCGATGCAGAGGGTAATTCCCGACGGGTTGTAAAGAAGAGTCTCCTCGACATTTGTAACAAGTCCTCTTATGGCGGTAATGTAATCCTTTATTTCAATATTGGTTGCATACCAGATATCATCATGACCGCTTACCTTTTTACAGAAATCCTCCATCATGTCCCATGTTCCTTCCCTGTGGAACTCGAAACTGTGGCCCCATACATAAAACAGCATAAGATCCTCATACCCGAAAGGCTTCAGGAACCGGTCAACAAATCTGTGTGCATCATTATGATGGCATGTGGGATTCCATCTTAAGAAATCACCCGGAAGAAAAAATGACCCCGTAGAGTTTACCGTCCTTGAATACTCAATCCCGGCTGCTTCCATCGAAGAAACTATATCATCCGAAAACTCCCCGTAAGGATAAGACATCCCACGCACAATAGTTCCTGACAGTTCCTCAAGTTTCCTGCGGTCTTCGATCACTTCATTAATAAGCCTTATCCTGTTAAGCTGAAGCGGATGGGGATGGTTCACGAAGTGACACGATATTTCATGGCCATCATAAAGATCTTCAATCTCATCCTCTTTAATATACTCATCTTCTCCGGTGGCTTTACTTCCAAGCCTGCCGCTGTTTAAGTGAAATGTCGCCTTAAGTTTATAGCGGTCAAACATATCGACAAGCTGTCTGTCGTATATCATCCCGTCATCGTAGCTTAAGGTAAGTGCTTTTTTTCTGCCGCCCGGAAAGAGGGCTTCATATTTAAACTCTGTCATTTCAAGCCTTATCGTCCTTCTCAAGGAACTTATATACAAAGGCGGCAAGAGCAGCACCGGCAAGAGGTCCCACTATAAATACCCATATGCATGATATCGCTTCCTTACCTGCAAAAATTGCAGGGCCAAGGCTCCTGGCAGGATTAACGCTGGTTCCGGTAAGACCGATACCAAGGATATGAACAAGTGTAAGTGTAAGACCAATGACAAGTCCTCCAAAAGATCCGTGATTGGCCTTCTTGGAAGTTACACCCAGTATAGTGAGAACGAAAATAAATGTAAGTACCAGTTCAACGATCAGACCCGCAAAGGCATTACCGTTCACCCCTGCAAGACCGTTTGA
>JBGUQP010000199.1:0-2317 GCA_045131145.1 Lachnospiraceae bacterium
CCGAGAGACGTATGGCATCCCAGTTGATTCTTTATTGTATTCAAGGCCTGCAGTGTCGCAAGGGCCGCGTTCGAATCGGCACTTACCGCCATCGCCAGGGTATCGAAGATAAGGTCCTTCTTCTCTATACCGTAGGTAGCAGCTGTTTTTATTATTTTTTTAGCTATCTCAACGCGCTTACCCGCATCATCCGGTATCCCGTCCTCATCAAGGGTCAGACAGACGACCAGACCTCCGTACTTCTTAACAAGGGGGAAGATCTCCTTCATCACTTCTTCCTTGCCGTTAACGGAGTTTATCATTGCCTTTCCGTTATAACGGCGGAGGGCCGTCTCCATGGCCGTAATGTCCGTTGTATCTATCTGAAGGGGAAGGTCTATGATCGACTGGAGCTCAAACATGACCTTTTTAAGCATTTCCGGTTCATCGATCTCGGGAAGACCCACGTTCACATCCAGCACATGGGCACCCTTCTCCTGCTGGGTAATTCCCTCTCCGAGGATATAATCTATATCATTGTTCCTTAAGGCTTCCTTGAAACGCTTCTTACCCGTCGGGTTTATCCTCTCGCCTATCAGTATTGGGGAATCCTTAAATTCAACGGCATGTGTATATGAACTTATGAGGGTGCGGTTCTTGGGAGTTATTTCCACGGGCGTTATATCCGCGGTCTTCTTAACCGTTGCAGCGATATATTCGGGCGTGGTCCCGCAGCACCCGCCTGCTATCCTTACTCCCGCCCCCACGTATTCCCTCATGGTATCCGAGAATTCCTCAGGAAGCACATCATAGACCGTCCGGCCGTCAACACTCCTCGGAAGGCCGGCATTGGGTTTAAAGAGCACGGGAACCGAAGCATATTTAAGGTACTCCTGTACTACGCCCCTCAGCTGCTCGGGCCCCAGTGAACAGTTGGCACCGATCGCATCGGCCCTCATGCCCTCAAGCATTGCCACCATTGCCGCAGGTGATGCCCCGGTCATAAGCTTACCGTCTTCACCGTATGCATTTGATACAAAGACGGGAAGGTCACTGTTTTCCCTGGCTGCCAGGAGGGCTGCCTTGGTATCGTAGGAATCGCTCATCGTCTCTATATATATAAGGTCTACACCCTTTGAAGCTCCCGACCTTACGGTCTTTGCATAAATGCTTACCGCATCTTCAAAATCAAGATCCCCGTAGGGCTTTAAGAGCTTACCCATTGACGAGATATCAAGGGCTATGAATTTCTCCTGCTTACCAATGCTTAATTCCCTTGCCTTATTTGCATTCTCTATGGCGGCCCCTATCAGGGTATCAAGTTCCTTATCGTCAAATTTAAGAGAGTTGGCTCCGAATGTGTTGGTACAGATTATATTGGTCCCAGCGTCATAATAGGATTTATGGATATCTATGATCGCATCGGGATGGGTCACGTTCCATCTCTCCGGAAGCTCTCCGGGCTTAAGCCCCCTCTTCTGAAGAAGGGTTCCCGTGCCTCCGTCCAGATAAACTATATGGTCTTTAAGATAATCAAGTATTTTCATGTCAGGTCCCTTTTCTTAGTCCAAAAACAGCTGTTACTGATTTAGAAGGAGTCATCAGCAGGCTCTCATTCAGGGATATCCCTATCTTCCTGCTGCAGTCCAAAAGTGCGAATACATCCCTTTGCGTCTCAAGCGGTAGGTCCCCGTAGCCCGGCGAAAACCTGGCGGTACAAACAAGGCCTTCGCTCCTTACCTTATCCTTTATCTCGTCGCAGAATACCTGGCACAGGGCTTCCACCCGTTCCGCCCCGTACCCCTGCATAAGAAGGGCCTTTGCGGGAGATATACGCTGGTATCTGGCTATATGCCTGTCAATCTTTAATCCTATCGTTGCAGCAAAGAGGATGACTTCACTGCTTCCTTCAAGACATACTGCCAGGTCGGATGATTCTGACTTAAGCAGGAAGCGGGGCATGTTATCCTCCCAGACAACGCTCATCCTCCGGTAACATACCCTGTATGAAAAGGCCCCCTTAAGTTCTTCGATCACTTCCTTAAGGAGCCCGTACAGTTCATCGTCAACGGTTCCCGCACCCGGCGGATATCCGGCATACCGCAGGATCTCGCGCTCATTTATGACACTCAGGCCTTCACTCTCATCATATTCCCTTACATATATGGTGTTTTCTTCCATGTCACGATCCTCCGGTCACAGTTTTTCTAGTAACACCATATGATGGGAAGCTTGCTTTCATCCGGTTCACAATCCATCCGGTCCTTTGGATAAACCGGGCGAAAACCCTTTCCCGAGAGGATAATGCGGACATAATCCGTTTCGCAGGTGAGGCGCT
>JBGUQP010000200.1:0-3717 GCA_045131145.1 Lachnospiraceae bacterium
TACTGTACCAGCAGGTATTATGACTTCGCTTTCCGTGGTATCCTTCCTGCCGGCTGCATCCAGATACAGACGTCCGCATTCTTCACAGATGTAATACTCGATATTGCCGGGCTCTGTTTTGGTCGCTTCTGTCCGCGCTATCTTCTTTAGGTTATGAACATGGTTGCCTGCAGGTATCACCCTCTCCTCAGTATGAAAAGCATCGCGCTTGCAAACTCTCTTTTCCCTTCCTGCAGTCGTCTCGGTTGCAGGAGTTATAGTCTCCCATTTATCCCAATCGTGTCCGAAAGCAGGGATGATGAGCGTGCTCTTATCTGAGATCTCATTCTTGCCCTCCGCATCCGAATAAGCCTTCAGGCAGCCATAGCAAATATAGAACTCTTTATTACCGGTTTCTAAGCATGTTGCTTCCTTAGCAGCTATAAGATTAAGTTTATGCTCGTGCTCGGGCACTACTTCTTCTTTTTCCTTAGGAATGACTTCAGTCTTAGTCTCACCGCAAGTAATGCAGGTATACTGTATGGATCCCTCCTGTGTAGTCGTCGCTTCCTTCACTACAGTTCCGTCATCCCAGTTATGAGATTCCGTCTCAACATAACCGCAGCCTTCAAATGTACAGGTATGTGAATGTATATCCGCCCCATCAGACTTATAATCCCCGAACTCATGCTCGGTATGAGGCAGGGGAAGATCTTTTTTGATCAGACTGTAGGGCTTGATCTGCGGCTTGCCTGTAATGTTGATGGTGATAGGAATATCGACCACATCAGTGATAAGGGTATCACTTATTCCGACGTAGAACTTAAGGGTAACATCATATTCTCCCACCGGAGCAGACGCTGTACCCTCTATGGTATTTCCCAGGGGTCCGATAATGAGTCCCTCAGGCATCGGATGTGCGGGATCTGCCTCCACATTTATAACTGTGTGTTTATTAAAGTGGGTATCAGGACAGTTCCACTCATAATCAGTCAGAACAAAGACATCTTCAGCGCCCTGCATGATATCAAAAGAGGCACAGGGAAATGTAATGGTGTCCTTTTGTTCCTTGATTGGGGTATTACCGCCAAATGTCCATGCGATCTCAACCTGTTTATGATCATCTGATGCAATTCCCTGAAAACTCAGGTTCGTATCATCATTCAACGTCCAGTCAACCAGATCATCGAATTCAAAATCCGTCGTACTCGAATCAATCTCAAGCGTCAACTTAAATCCCGTATCAGCCTTGACCAGTTTATTGGTTTCAAGGTTTGTCCATTCAAGCTTCTTAACGCTGACTCTGGGATCATCACAGTATATGGAATCCTTTTTCGGCGGATCACCATGCAGATACAGGTCATTAAAGCCATAGAGTTTTACGCTCTTAATGACGCTATCCCAGTTGCCCGTTTTAACATGCACATAGAAATCTCCGCTGAAGATTTCTCCGCGGTCAGCGTGATCACATGAGCATTTTGCGTAGTAAATACCTTCATCCGCTGCGGTGACACCGTTGATCTGAAGAGTGGTCCCTGCGGAATCCTCGATGATCGTATAATGGGAATTATTCTTCGATATTTCATTGCCTTCCTTGGTCCATATATATCCACCACAGTGCTTGCACCCGGACGCATTGCAGTATGCGCGTATATAAGCCGTCTTTCCCTGATACAGATACACATCCTCGGAATCATTGGGATCAAAGTCAAATGAAGGCTGATAACATGTCTCCACTTCATTACTCGCCATACTGCCGCGGGAGTTTGTAAAGATACAGGCATATTTTGATGTGCCTCTCGGAATGATACCAAGTTTATTCTCCCCATCGCCCTCGATCTTAGTGGAATCCTTATATGATTCATAAGATGGACTCGTTTTTACCCAGTATGAGCTTGCAGCATTCTCAGCCTGTGCCGTAAGTTTCACCCTCTCTCCCTGGGCCGGGGCAACAAGCAGCTTTTCAGGCTGCTTCTTGATCCTGATCGGTTCATCGTAGGATACTGCAAACAATTCGGCGTTGCTGGACGTGATCTCATAACTTCTCGTGCCCTCATATCTCTCTTTCACCGTGATCATGATGATATAAGTCTCGCCCTCCTGGAGCTTCGACTTAAGATCCTTAATTTCCGATGCAAGATCAACAGGCGTCAAAGTCCGCCCGACATCGCGGGCTACGTATTCTCCGAGCTTATTTCCGTCAAAATCCCATACCTCATAGGTGTAGAATACCTCGTGATCTCTGCCCGTAGCCTTGGCTACATCTGCAAAAACGTGCTCGACCTGCGGTTTTACGATCAGATCACCATTCTTTTTCGGATTCCTCACATCATCCGTCGAGCGGCTTTCGAACTCAACTACAGGCTTTTCGGGGTGAGATTCGGGACTGATAAGAAGGGTTCTTCCGAAATCGGGTAATCCATCTATCTCACCTGTAAATAAAGCCCACATGGCATCGTTTTTCGTTTTAGATTCATCTTTTATCGTCAGATTCTTATATCTTATCCTGGTGGCGACACCACCATCCATATCAATGCCGAGCCACACGCCCTCCTTGCCACAGA
The DNA here is from genome assembly GCA_045131145.1 of Lachnospiraceae bacterium. GTDB lineage: Bacteria > Bacillota > Clostridia > Lachnospirales > Lachnospiraceae > UBA2868. The sequence goes on from JBGUQP010000200.1 coordinate 2,544, forward strand.
CAAGATTATCCGGGGTAAATCCGAGTTCGCCAAAGGAAGGGGTGTAGGGCCAATGACCGTATTCAAAATGTTCATCAACATCGCCATATGCATCACCATTATAATAGATGTACATCGAATCATATTTATATTTGTGAAGATAGAACTCACCTGAATAAACCTTGAGATTGGTACTTGCTGTATTAAGATCATAAAACGGATCATCGACCTGTAATACATCAGCACTGGCGTATGCGTTAATTTCACCCTCATTGATGATCAGATTACCGGAATAGGCTTCAATAACAGCATTACGATCAAACCAGTTATTCCAATCTGCTTTCAGGCGCCCATCTGCAACAAGTTTCTCGTATAATTCGTCGTATGTATACATAGGGAGTCCATGTTGATCGTGAAATTCAGAAAATCTCAGGCTGATTCTTCCGCCATGATTGTCCAAATTATAATAGTGGATCGTGCTCTTATATCCGCGTCCGTATAATTCGCCGCCATTAATCGTAACATTTCCTTTGTTAAGCTCTATAGCAGTCCCATTGAGTATTTTATATACATCAACTAATTTATAACTGGTTTCTGATGCATTATTAATCATTTCTGATGAAGCGCGTCCTGCTACAACCTTACCGCCATTAACGATCAAGGTTCCACCGTTAACTTCAAAGATGTCTCTCTGCTCATTAAGAGCATCCTCCTTATAACTCCATTTAATGAATTCAGCTTTATATTTATATTTTGGCGTGGACCCGTCATAGAAAATCTTACCCTTGTTACTCTTGTCATTAAGGATAAAGGTCGTACCGGAGTTCAGCTTGAACATGGTTGAACTTACATGCCAGTTACTGTAATCTGCTATCACATCATGACCGTTTAAGTCGAGGGTTTTAGTACCCTTTCCTACAGTCAGCCAATAGGAGATCGTCACATTATCATCTCCCCAGTGCTCCGCATACCACGGATCGATCTTAGCAAGATCCTCGTCATATTCATTCCAGGCAGCTTCAACATCCTCATACAGATCATCATTCAGCCGAATGTTCACATCACCGTCCTGCATCATGAGTTTCTTGAATGTTGCCATGTTGCCGACATTTGTCGGTTCTGCACAATCCGCTTCCACAGAATCGGTTTCTTCATCAAAAAAATCTTCTACCTCATCCTCTGCAGCGACACTCTC
>JBGUQP010000201.1:0-5402 GCA_045131145.1 Lachnospiraceae bacterium
GCCTTGAGCAGTCCGTCGGATATCCGGCGATAAACAAGGTGCCGAGAAGGATGATCTTTGAGGCGGTTGATTCTGCAAGGAATGAAGCCGGATATGAAGGCGGCATTCTTGTTACCGTATCGGTTGAAGACGGGGAGAGAATAGCCGATAAAACCTTCAATTCACAGCTTGGAATTGAGGGAGGCATATCGATACTCGGAACAAGCGGTATACTTGAGCCCATGAGTGATAAGGCGATCGTTGATACCATAGAAGTGCAGTTGAGGCAGCAGGCGGCTCTGGGTAAGAAGTTTCTTCTTGTTACACCCGGACTTTACGGTCAGAACTATGTTAAAAATGAGCTTGGTCTGCCTCTGGATGATGCCATAAAGTGCTCCAATTTTATCGGGGAGACCATTGATATGGCAGGGGCCTACGGATTTGATGAGATGCTCCTTGTGGGTAATCTGGGTAAGCTCATTAAGCTGGCGGCCGGGATCATGAACACCCACTCGCGTGTGGCAGACGGAAGGATGGATATAATGTGTACCCACCTTGCTCTCTGCGGCGGGACGACCGATATGGTGAAGGAGATGTATAAATGTATCAATACTGATTCTGCTTTCGATAAGCTTAAGGAGTGGGGAGTCTTTGATGAAGTGGTATCAAGCCTGCTTGATGCGATCCGCGAGAGGATTGCGCGCCGCAGCGCTTCAACTTTAAAGGTTACGGTCAAGGTTTTCTCCGAGAAGTATGGATTCCTTGGGGAGGTGTGAAGACACTAGAACCGTCCCCGTGTCTTCATTGGTGGTATAATGAAAAATATGAGAGATATGGATGATTATGTAAGGCCGGAAGACAGTGCATTTTCGAAGAGGGTAAACAGGGTCGTGGTTTCTCTGTTTTTGCTCCTGTCTGTTTTATGCTTCCTTCCGATCCTGCTTGTTATTATAGTATCGGTTTCATCGCAGGCCAGCGTCAGAGACCTGGGTTACACCTTCTTTCCCCGTGAGCTTTCGATCGAAGCTTACAGGTATCTTGCGGCCTCGGGCATGTATCTTGTAAGATCGTTTCTCAATTCGGTTCTTATAACTGTTTCGGCAACTATACTGGGCCTTATACTTATGTGTCCGATGGCTTATTCACTTTCACGCAGGGAGTACCGCCTGCGCGGTATGCTTCTTGTCTTTATCATGATACCAATGCTCTTTTCGGGCGGGCTTGTTTCAAGTTATATGGTAAACACTCAGATACTCCATCTTAAGAATACCTATTTAGCCCTTATAATGCCGGGACTTTGCTCAACCTGGTATATACTTATCATGCGCAATTATTTCATGGATTCCATACCCGATTCACTGGTCGAAGCGGCCAAGCTTGACGGCTGCCGGCAATTCCAGATCCTTACAAGGATAGTCATACCCGTTGCCAAACCGGTTGTCATGACGGTTGCGGTTTTTGAGATGTTTTTATACTGGAACAGCTGGTACCCGTCCCTTTTGTATCTTGACAGTAATCATACGGAGCTTTATCCCCTCCAGTATGTTCTGGTAAACATGGAAAGGTCCATTGAAACGATCACAAGGGATGCCCAGTATATGTCGGGTATGCAGACATACACACCGCCTTCGGTCACTATACGTATGGCAATGGTGGTGATAGTGATCCTGCCTGTGATGATCCTGTTTCCTTTCTTTCATAAGTTCCTTAAAACGGGAATGGCAGTAGGTGCGGTTAAGGGGTGAATATTATGACAGGGAAGATCAACAGCTTTGCAGCAATATTATTATCACTGCTCCTTATACTTCTTAACGGATGCAGGCCGGATATCGATGAAGTGAATTCCAAAGGAGAAGAGGTTATCAGGCTGAGGATGGTGACTTATGATGGCGGAAATGTCCCGCTTGATGCAAAGGAGGTTATCGCTGCAGCCAATGAGGTTTCAAAAGAGAAGATAGGCGTTACCATAGACCTTGAATTTCAGTCTACCGAGAAGATAAACCTCATGATGGCATCGGGTGAATACTATGATATGGTGTTCACCAGTTCCTGGCTTAACAGGTTCGATAAGAATGCATCCATGGGTCTGTATTACGATATCACCGATGCTGTTAAGGAGGAGACGCCTGCCCTCTATGATTCGATCGGAGAATACTGGGATTGTGCAAAGATAAACGGCCGGATTTACGGTGTGCCCGTACTTAAGGATATGGGTACCGAAAATCTCTTCCGTTTCAATGCCGATTATTTTGAGGAACAGAAGGGGATGAAGATCCCTGAGGAAATGACTTTTGAGGATGTGGAGCCTTACCTTAAGGCCTATAAGGAGGATTACCCCGGCAAGTATCCCCTGGCTATGGATAAAGGCGGACTTGCAGGCTATTATAACTTCCTTGAGAGTATCGTAGAAGGAATAGTGGTCATTCCCTACAGTCAGGATGGTGATAAGCCACGGGCGATCCCTTTCTGGGAATCCGATGAGCTTATGAACAGGTACCGTCTTTTGCATAAATGGTATAAGGCAGGTTACATACATCCGGACGCCGCGACTATCAATTCAACCACTGATGACAAGTCGATACCCGTGCGTGTGGGTGTTGCCTGGAGGGGTTATCAGGGCTATTCCAATCCGGATTACTGGGGCTTTCAGGTCAAGACCTCGGTTTATGACGGGCCCTATCTGTCAAGGACAAGTGAGCAGGGAGCCATTTTTTCGATATGCGCCGCCTGTGATGATGACCATGTAAGAGCCAGCCTGAAATATCTTGAGCTTTTGAGTACGGACAGAAAGTTTAGGGACATATTGGGATATGGGATAGAAGGCAAGCACTTTGAATATCTGGATAACGGGACGGTTCTCAGGTTAAAGGCAGGACAGGACCGCTATAAGCCCGGCCTGTATCAGACGGGGAGTGTGGTAAATGCATCGGTAGAGTCAGCCAGCCGTACCTTCCTTGCAGACCCCGACCAGTGGGAGAAGGTTTTTGAAGGTTATAAAAAGTACGGCATATACTCAGAGACCAATGGTTTTGCCTACGATCCGACTCCGAAGGAAGACATAATCACGGCAGTTTCTGCCATATATGAGGATTATGCGGCAGAACTTCGCACGGGAACTTCGGATCCCGATGCAGTAATACCTAAGATTAAAAAGAGGATGACGGCAGCAGGTATAGATGAGCTGATTGACGATATTAACAGTCAGCTTGATATGTGGGTGAAATGATGAAGGTAAAAGGATCGAGAAAACAGCATGTGGGATTTAAAAGGGACTTATTTGAACTGACTTTGCTGGCTATGCCTGCCATGGTCTGGTTTATCCTGTTTGACTACCTTCCAATGTTCGGAGTTGCCTTTGCCTTTAAGCAGTTCACACCGAGGCCGGGCCAGCCGCTCTTTAAAAACCTTTTTGTGAACAGTCCCTGGGTGGGGCTTAATAACTTTTCCTTCCTTTTACGGTCTTCGGATATGCCGAAGATAATGTTTAATACTCTGTTTTACAATATAATATTCCTGGCAGCCGGTATCGTGATCCCGGTTTTTCTGGCCATCTGCCTGACAGAGGTCCATGGAAAAGCCTTTTCGGGATTCGTGCAGATGATCATGCTGCTGCCGTATTTCCTTTCATGGGTAATCGTAGGTTACTGCCTTTACGGTTTACTGGCTACCGATGAAGGACAGATAAACCATATACTCCGCTTCTTTGGAGGAAATACCGTACAGTGGTATCAGTCGCCTCAGTACTGGAGAACCATTCTTATAGTCACGGGGATCTGGAAGGGAGCAGGTTATTCGATGATAATATATATGTGTTCCATAACCGCTATTGACAGAAGCCTTTATGAGAGTGCAACCCTTGACGGGGCGGGTTTCTTCGCAAGAACGAAATATATAACCCTTCCCATGCTCAGGACGACTATTACGACCATCTTTATTTTGAATATAGGAAGCATACTCAGTTCTGATTTCGGTCTCTTTTATCAGGTTCCCATGGACTCCAATTCCCTGCAGCCGGTAACACAGACCCTTGATGTATATGTTTACAAAGCACTGATGCAGCAGGCCAATTTCAGTTATTCGGCCGCAGCATCCTTCCTGCAGAGTTCGGTTGGCTGTGTACTTCTTATATTATCCAACATTATCGTCAATTACTATAATCGCGATAAAGATTAAAATACCTACTTTTGGCGGTAGTCAAAAACGGATTCTTATGGTATGATGCTAACCGTCGGCTACTGATTTTTGTTTGCAATTTATGAGGAGATTTATTATGAAAAGATTTATATTACCTGTTCTTGCGGCTGCCTTTATCCTATGCTTTTGCGCAAGGGAAGCTTATGCGGCTGACTTTGATCCGGTCTATTATGCACAGCGTTATCCTGAGATAGCCAACACCGTTGGATGTGACGAAAAGGCCCTGCTTGACCATTATACAAAGATAGGACAGAAGGAAGGACGTTATCCGAACGCTCTGGCCGAATGCGAAGGCCGGGCAAGGGAGATCGATATTCAAAATGCAAAGGCACTGGGCAACACGGCGGCAGTCGAGGCTCTGACCAAGGCTCAGGAAGCTGCCAAGGCAGTACAGATGCAGACGGCACAGACACCCATGATACAGACACCTGCACTTACTGTGGATCCTTCAGCCGTGGCTATAGCAGCCGTTCAGGCAACCGGAACCTATGTTGATGTGGATATCACGAATCAGACGATGACCCTGTTTGTAAATAACTTTCCCATGCTTCAGTCACCATGCGTAACGGGAACACCCAAAAACAACCGGTCGACACCGACGGGCGCCTTCTATATACTTGAGAAGATCCCCGGCAAACGTCTTAAGGGTGATACATGGGATGTATGGGTTGACAGATGGATGAAGTTCACGAAAGGAGCGGTAGGCCTGCATGATGCTTCCTGGAGAAAGAAGTTCGGCGGTAACATCTACATGTCAAACGGATCGCACGGATGCGTAAACCTTCCCAAAGATGTGGCTTATACACTTTATGATATGGTCACGGTGGGAACTCCGGTCATTGTACACTGATCTTTCGTTCGTTAAACTGATCATAGAATGATAAGGAGGGATCGTAAGGATCCTGATAGAACCTTTTTAAGAAGGCTGTCATATATTTCGCGGCTTCGGACTGCGATGTTATGGCAGCCGTTTCATTTCTTGCTGCAGCCAGGATGTCATGCCATTCAAGGACGAAGGCTTCATAGGCAGGAAGATTGTCTATGTTAAGCCACTTGCGTATCTTGACCTTAGTCTTATTGGGATAGGGACATTCGTTTACCTGCAGAAAGTAGGAGAAGGTTCCGTTCTCATATATTCTTCCCAAGGGATACAGGCGGCAGAATCCCGGTCTGAAGGCGTGTATGCCGCAGCGTCCGTCATCCTTCAGAAAACGGCAGGCACCCACTGC
>JBGUQP010000202.1:0-7156 GCA_045131145.1 Lachnospiraceae bacterium
TTGACAATGCACAGCAGACCTCCGGTATTTCCGATGAAATGTCCGAGGTTGAGAAATTTGCAAGTGAATTAAAGGAAGTGCTTAATACGATCGAAGGATATTTAAGCAAGCTTGAAGCCAACAATACGGACGTTATCGCCATATCCTCACAGACCAACCTTCTTGCCCTTAATGCTTCGATAGAGGCAGCCCGTGCTGGTGAGGCAGGACGGGGCTTTGCTGTTGTGGCTGAAGAGATCAAGAAGCTTGCCGAGGATTCCAAGACAACAGCGGATGACTCCAACAAGAATAATAAGGACATCAAGGAAACGGTCGAGCGTCTTATCGATGAGGCAGGCAAGCTTAACGAGATAGTTGACAGGGTCAACGGCCGCGCCATGAACCTTGTGGCTTCTTCCGAAGAAGCAACGGCATCGATAAGCCTTGTTAAGGATGTTACAGACAGCGTTGAGAGATCGCTTAAGCAGATGATAGAGAGTTAAAATCGTATATATGTATAAGAAACTTGTGGACAGGCTTGCTAAAGACACTGTTCTTGACAGGGATGAGTATCTTGAGCTTATAAAAAACAGAGACAGTGTCAGAGAATACGCGGCAGGGCTTGCCACGGAGGTTCGAAGACAACATTACGGAGACCGCGTTTTTATTCGCGGTCTCATCGAATTTACAAATAATTGCAGGAATAACTGTTACTACTGCGGGATAAGGGCCGGAAACGGATGTGTTGACAGGTACCGGCTTGATCCTTCGGAAATCATATCCTGTGCGGACGCAGGCTTTAAACTGGGCTTTAGGACCTTTGTACTTCAGGGCGGTGAGGACAATTACTATACGGATGATATCCTGGTTGATATAATATCAAAGATCAAGAATGACCATCCTGACTGTGCCGTAACCCTGTCTATAGGAGAACGGCCATATGAAAGCTACCGTGCTCTGAAGGAAGCGGGCGCGGACAGGTATCTTCTACGTCATGAAACCGTAAACCCTGTACATTACAGGAAGCTTCATCCCGGGAACATGAGCCACGAGAACAGGCTTAAGTGCCTTTACATGCTTAAGGAGCTCGGTTACCAGACAGGGGCCGGTTTTATGGTGGGATCTCCGGGGCAGACGGATGAAGACCTGGCAGATGAAATGCTGTTTTTAAAGGAACTTGATCCGCAGATGGTAGGGATAGGACCCTTTATTCCGCATAAGGATACGCCCTTTTCCGGTGAAAAACCGGGGAGCGCGGAGATGACGACTTTCCTTCTGTCACTTATAAGGCTCACACTGCCAAGGGTTCTGCTTCCCGCTACAACAGCTCTTGGCACCATAGATCCCTTAGGACGGGAAAAAGGTATAATGGCAGGGGCAAATGTACTTATGCCTAACCTGTCGCCTGCCGGAGTCAGGGATAAATATCTGCTTTACGATAATAAGATATGTACCGGCGATGAAGCCGCGCAATGCATAGAATGTTTAAAAGCCCGGATCGAAAAGACCGGATGCAATATAGTAACTGAAAGGGGAGATTATAAATGATCAAGTATGATCCACATTCCATGAAAGCGGAGGAATTCATAAATGATGAAGAAATCCGGAGTACCCTGGAATATGCCGAAAAACACAAAAACGACATAGAGCTCATAGATGAGATAATCAGGAAGGCTAAGGAGCGTAAGGGGTTAAACCACCGCGATGCAAGCGTGCTGTTAGCCTGTGAGGATCCGGATAAGATAAAGGAGATATACGACCTGGCCGAGCAGATCAAGAAGGATTTCTACGGGAACAGGATAGTACTGTTTGCTCCCCTGTATCTTTCCAATTACTGTGTAAACGGATGTCTCTACTGCCCATACCATCTTAAGAACAAGCATATACCTCGCAAGAAGCTTACTCAGGAGGAGGTTGCTAAAGAAGTAGTAGCCCTCCAGGATATGGGACATAAACGCCTTGCGATAGAAGCGGGAGAAGATCCCGTTAACAATCCGATAGAATATATCCTTGAATGCATCAAAACCATCTATTCCATTAAGCATAAGAACGGGGCAATACGGCGCGTTAATGTAAACATAGCCGCAACGACCGTAGAGAATTACCGTAAGCTTAAGGATGCAGGCATAGGAACCTATATACTCTTTCAGGAAACTTATAATAAGGAAAATTACGAGGTCCTTCACCCCACAGGCCCCAAGCATGACTACGCATATCATACGGAAGCGATGGACCGTGCCATGGAAGGCGGCATCGATGATGTGGGAGTAGGTGTACTGTTCGGTCTTGATAATTATGCCTATGAATTTGCAGGCCTGCTCATGCATGCGGAACACCTTGAAGCCGTACACGGAGTGGGACCGCATACGATCAGCGTACCTAGGGTAAAGCGGGCCGATGACATAGATCCGGGTGATTTTGACAATTCACTGAGTGATGATATGTTCTGCAAGATAGCGGCCTGCATACGTATAGCGGTTCCCTATACGGGAATGATAATATCAACCCGCGAGACACCTGAGGTACGTGAGAAGATCATACGCCTAGGTGTAAGCCAGATAAGCGGAGGCTCAAGGACATCCGTCGGAGGTTATGCCGAGGAGGAGAGGCCGCACGATACCGAACAGTTCGATGTTTCGGATAACAGGACCCTTGACGAGGTTGTAAACTGGCTTATGAGGGCAGGCTACATACCATCCTTCTGTACGGCCTGCTACCGCGAAGGAAGGACCGGAGACCGGTTCATGGAGCTGTGCAAGTCAGGGCAGATCCAGAACTGCTGCCATCCAAACGCGCTAATGACCCTTAAAGAATTCCTCATCGATTACGCCTCAGAGGATACGGTAAGGCTTGGCGAGGCCGTGATAGACAAGGAGATCGATACCATTCCCAAGGAGAAGGTAAGGGAGATTGTAAGAGAGCGTCTTAAAAAGATAGAAAACGGCGAGAGAGATTTCAGGTTTTAACCGGAAAGAGGTTAACATCCGGGATTTTGACACAGGAGAATAAAGATAAATGAGCCTTAACGAAACACCCACTGCAGAGCGTACCCACATCGGTTTCTTCGGTCTTCGAAATGCAGGGAAAAGCAGCCTGGTAAACAGGATAACAGATCAGGAGATGTCCCTTGTGAGCGATATAAAAGGCACAACAACCGACCCTGTTAAGAAGAGCATGGAACTGCTCCCGCTCGGACCCGTGACGATAATAGATACGCCGGGTTATGATGATGAGGGTAGCCTCGGTGAACTCAGGGTCAAAAAGATGGGGGAAGTCCTTAAGATATGTGATATTGCCGTTCTTGTTACGGAGCATCCGGATCTTACCCCTTCGGAGAAGGAACTTCTTGAACTGATCCGTGGGCGGTCGATCCCGTATATGATCGTAAAGAATAAGTGCGATACGGATAAAGATGGTTCAACGGATGGTGCCGGTATAGATGACAGTTTGGCCGGTGGCAGCAAAAAGAGCGATATAAGGGTAAGCGCCTTGACGGGTGAGGGCATAGAAGATCTTAAGGAATGCATTGCCCGTCTTATAAAGGAAACGGATAAATCAATACGTTTTGTTGCCGATCTTCTCAAACCGGGTGACACTGTCATTCTTGTGATCCCGATCGATACGTCTGCTCCCAAGGGCAGGCTTATCCTGCCGCAGCAGCAGGCGTTAAGGGATATCCTGGATGCAGGTGCCGTAAGCATGGTCACGGGAGTTGAAAACCTTCCGGATACACTTTCTTCACTTAAGAAGGAGCCGGCGCTTGTAATAACCGACTCACAGGCTTTCGGCAAGGTGATGAAGATGGTCCCGGAGAACATTCCGCTTACCTCATTCTCCATCCTTATGGCAAGGTACAAGGGATTCCTGAAGGAGGCCCTTAAGGGTGCCGAGACAATAGGAAGACTTAAGGAGGGAGCCAATGTCCTTATATGCGAAGGCTGCACACATCACAGACAGTGTGAGGATATAGGGACGGTCAAGCTTCCGAAATGGCTTAAGGAATACACGGGAAGGGATCTTAACCTGTCCTTTACATCAGGACACGGATTTCCGGAGGACTTATCGCCATATGATCTTATAATCCATTGCGGCGCATGTATGCTTAACGACCGAGAAGTGGCCGCACGAATGGAAGCAGCCAAGGCTTCATCAGTGCCTTTTACCAACTACGGAACGGCCATTGCCTTCATGAACGGGATACTGGCCCGTTCTGTCGCACCCGTTCTGCCGTATCTTAAGTGATTCAACCGGCATACCGGCCGTAAACGATGTACCGGTACAGAAAGGAACAGATATGCTTGTAAACATGAATGATGTTCTGCTTCCTGCGAAGGAGCAGGGATATGCCGTCGGCTTTTTTAATGCGGTAAACGTTGAAATGGCACGGGCGATAATAGAAACAGCCGAAGAACTTAACCGTTCCGTGATGATAGGAACGGCTGAGATCCTGCTTCCGACTATGGAGCTGGAGCGTGTGGCCGAGTATCTTATACCCATGGCAAGGAAGGCCTCGGTACCGGTGTGTGTACATTACGACCACGGCCTTACATTTGACAGATGTATGGAAGCATTAAAGCTTGGCTTCACTTCCATAATGTACGATTGCTCTACACTTCCGTATGAAGAGAACCTTGAACGGGTATCCGGGATGGTTAAGATATGTCATGCGATGGGAGTGACGGTTGAAGGTGAACTGGGCCATGTAGGTGATAATGAAGGTGCAGGAAAGCTGAGTAAACCCAGTGATTTCTTTACGGATCCGGATCAGGCCGAGGACTTTGTTAAGCGCACCGGGATAGATTCACTGGCGGTTGCGGTCGGCAATGCTCACGGGGATTATAAGTTTCCGCCGGAACTTGATCATGACAGGATACGGGTGATCGCGGACAGAACAGGACTTCCCCTTGTGCTTCACGGAGGAAGCGGGATCAGTGATGAGGACTTCCGTAAGGCCATAAAGCAGGGGATATGCAAGATCAATATATTTACGGACATTGACAAGGCCGGTAAGGCCGGTCTTGAGAAGGGGATCGCGGCCGGAGCCAAGTCAATGACAGGCTTGATCCCCTATGAGATAGAGGCTATTAGGGAAGTGGTAAGGGAGAAGATAAGGCTTTTCTCATGAAGATAGGGTTTTGGTTTATTACATAAGGATAAACAATGGAAATAATCACGTTGATAATTACTGGGTAAGGTTTGAGGATTTCGGTGCCAGGCGCTTTAGAAAGCTGTAGGAATTCAAAGGAGCAAATAATATTAAGGCAGAAGAATATGGTAAGCAGAGAATCCGTAGTTAAAGCATTTAATGATTATATATCGAAGTATAATCCGGGAAATCCAAAGATAAAGCTTAAGATCGACCATACATACAGAGTGGCTGATCTTGCAGAAACAATTGCAAAAGACATTAAAGCTTGTGAAGATATGGCATGGCTTTGCGGAATGCTCCATGATATAGGAAGGTTTGAGCAGATAAAAAGATATAATACATTTTCAGATGCAAAATCAGTAGATCATGCAATCCTCGGGGCGGATTTTCTGTTCACAGAAGGTTTGATAAAAGAGGTATGCCCCGATCTTAATGAAGATGAACAGAGAATCCTTGAAAAAGCCATCAGAAATCACAGTGCGTACAGAATAGAGTCAGGCCTGAGCAGTGAAGAGGTAATCTACAGTAACATTCTCCGGGATGCAGACAAGATAGATATCTTTCGGGTGAATTGCGATACACCAATGGAAGATATTTATAATGTTACGACTGATGAGCTTAGAGCATCACCGGTAAGCGAAGAGGTCAAGGAGTGCTTCAGGAACAGGACAGCGGTCTTAAGGAGTCTTAAAAAGTATCCTGCAGACTATGTGGTCGGACACATATGTCTGATATTTGAGCTTGTATATCCTGTCAGCTTAACGATAGCGAGAGAACAGGGATATGTTGAAAGACTTCTAAGCTTCGAAACAGATAACCAAGATACAAGAGAATGGTTTGACCATATGAAAAGAACTATTTGGGATAATGATTGAGGAATTACAGGAAGTAGAACCTGATGATGTATGTTTATCTTCGGTCACATATGCAGAGCTTGTGCATGGAGTAGAAAAAAGTGCAGCTGTAGAAAAAAACAGGCTGGTATATCCGTTATCTTCATCAGGTGAAGCAAATGAAGCGTTTACTCAACAGAATGCCCAAAGTATTGTTGCTTGGAAATGGAATTAACAGGGCATTCGGCGCTAAGTAAGCTTTTGCATGGAGGTTAACATGATAAAAGATCAATGGTATGCGGTTTTATCATCACATCAGGTTAAAAATGGCAAGGTCACGGGAGCAAGGCGGTTTGGTGAGGATATCGTCTTCTTCAGGACAGCTTCGGGTGAGCTGGGATGTGTCGGCAGTGCGTGCGCACATCGTGGGGCATCGCTTGCAAAGGGCTGCGTAAAGGATAAAAACATACAGTGTCCGTTCCATGGGATCGAGTATGCTCTTACAGGGCGTTGTGTATACGTGCCTTCTGAGGGCAAGGGATCCGTGGATGACTATTCCAGATTTCATATGAAGCATTACCATGTGTGTGAAGCAGGCGGTATCGTATTTGTCTGGTATGGTGACGGTGAGCCCGTCGGGGAACCGGATTACTTCGATATCATAACCGATCCCGGTTTTTCATATGATCATGTTGAGGATGCATGGAAGGTTGACTATTCAAGGGTTATAGAGAACCAGCTGGATGTCTCGCACCTGCCCTTCGTACACAGGACAACTATCGGAAGGGGTAATAAGACACTGTGCAACGGCCCCAAGGTTATATGGCTTGATGACAATACCCTTCAGACAAGTGCCAATAATGAGGTGGATGAGGGACAGAAGCCCAAGTCATCGGAAGAGAGCATAATAAAGGATACCAACCTTACCTTCAAGTTCCCCAATATGTGGCTCAACCATGTATCGGATAAGATCATGATCCTTGCGTTCTTCATTCCCGTTGATGATGAGAATTCGATAATCGCGCTGCGGTTTTACAATAAGATCACCGGAGTTAAAGCGGTGGATAAGGCCATTGCCTGGCTGGGAAGCAGGGCGAATAAGGTTGTGGAGAGACAGGATAAGAGGATCGTGGAAACGCAGCTTCCCAAAAAGACACAGCTTAGGATGAACGAGACCCTGGTTGCGGCGGACCTG